>SFQZ01000056.1 GCA_004562915.1 bacterium | reverse complement strand
AGCATTATAGTTCTCAATATCAGATATTGTGCGTAAGGAAACGTGCACATTTTCAGCCAGAGCATTCTGTGAAAGATTCCTGCGAAGACGTTCTTCTTTTACAAAGTCTCCGAGCAACTTTTTTTCCATCATTTTCATCACCTCACTTAATGCATATATTTTACTCTAGTTCTGCAGTATATGAAATGCGTTATGATACGCATAATAACGCAATATATTACACATTACAAAAGTATACAGGAATCACGAAGGAGAAATGATAGGTTGAGTTACACAGAACGGGTTGAGAAAAGCAGGAATTTGCTAAAAAAATCTTGCACCAATATTTGGAACACCCTTCTGTTAAATATGCAGAATATGAGTCGAATACACCTCGTATAGCACATAATAAAATATGGATCAAAAAGAAAGTCGAATTGGGAAAGCGCCGATTCGGCTTTCTTTTTGTATGTCGAAATTTATCGAAAATTGAAATACGGTGCCGCTCCCCGCCTTCTGGGATTTCAAAAGAAGAACGAAATCAAAATACAGGAGGATAAAGAATTGGATGAATTTACATATACCGGTTCCAAAATCAAGAACCAATTTACCGCATATTTACTGGCACAGATTCGGGGAGCCCGACAAAATTACTTAAGAAAAATGCTGCGGATTAGCAGTAATGAAATGCTGGCAGAGGACTTGACAGTGGAAGAAATTGGAATTTCAGTGGAAGAGAGCCTGGAGATGGAATATCGTGAAGAACTGTTAATGAGGGAGGCAGATGGGTGCTATCCGGAATGGGACGAGATGAAGGATCAGAAACTTGTCGAGGCATTGCTCTTACTGCGTGAGGATGAGAGAAAACTGATCTATCAGCATGTGTTTGAAGAACGGACGTTTGATGATATAAGCCGGATCAATGGTTTGCCACCTTACAAGGTGAAAGGAATTTATTATTATGCAATCCGTAAGATCAGAAAATGGATGGGAGGTGACAGGTAATGAATTTTGAAGAAGTGTTGTTCCGGGCGAAGATGGGAGACCATGTAGCTACTGAACAGATAGTAGAGATGTTCCGACCGTTGTTGATAAAGAACTCTTTGATTAATGGAAGATTTGATGAGGATCTGTACCAGGAGTTGAGAATTGAAGTATTGAAGTGCATTAGAAATTATCGGGAAATGGAGTAGATACTGTTTAGAATAGCATAATTATGTAGGCAGAGCAGGAATGATTGCTGGTGTAAAGATAAGGTTCCTGCTCTGTTACTTTATACACATGTAAATATAATAGACTGTTTAGAAATCATGATTTTTAGTTTAAAAGTTTTTCGGATTCATTAAACGTTTTTATCTTCTCCGGTTTGGAGATCCATCTGCAGGAGCATAAGGTCATTCATAGTGGTGTCCATATTCCCCTTTCTTATTATGAATTTCAGACGTTCGCTTTCTTGACATAACATCCCGGCTGGGTGTTCAGCAAAGAACAGATCTATGAGACAGTGTGGAAAGAAAACAGTGAGCATTGCGATCATGCTGTGGCGAATGTGGTAAGCCAGATTCGCCACAAGCTGAATCCAGGCAAGCCGAAAGAGGGATATATCCGTACTGTGATCAATAGTGGATATAAATTTGAAGTGTAATTATGAGGGTGCAGTTTTTGAAGCTGTGCCTGTTTGTGTGGAGAAATAACACTTGCGTATAGCGGTGTCTGATTTCACGAAGTATCGGGCTTAAAAACGGTTCGAGGGTACATTATGTGGTAGAAAAGCCCGAAATAAGCCCTATATGTGGGAAAAATCCGGCTCATGCAGAAATCAGAGTACATAAAATTTGTGCGTTTCTTGGACGAACGATTCATACTCATGGAAAATAACAGGGTGGGGTAAACTTCTGAAAAAGAAGCGCCCACCTTTTCGCATAACTAAGAGGGTGTCAGAACTTTTCCGCAAAACGGAAAATGCGGTTGTACCTTTTCGAAAAAGAAGTATTATGTTGTAAAAGGGAGCCCCTTTGGAAATCCGTATAGAAAGCAGACTAATGAAGCCACTTCTGCTTTTTAGTTATTTTAAAATTCTGCGTATTTCATCTGAACTCTGATTTTGTATGGTATACTGAACTCCGAGGTTTAGAATAAAGATAAAAGAGTGATTGTTTTAACTTTGAGGATTTTTTGAGATTTATATGTTACTTTATAAAAAAGGAGATGAGCGTACATTGAAACAACGGATTCTTATTGTGGATGATGAAATTGGTATTGTAGATATGATGGCAAGCTATTTTTCCTCACAATACGAAGTGCTGACCGCTTACGGCGGAAAGGAAGCGCTTCAAAAATTAGCGAGACAGCCCGATTTAATCTTGCTCGACATCAATATGCCGGACATAGACGGATTGACCCTTTGCCAGAAAATTCGGGAGCTTATTACTTGCCCCATCCTTTTTTTGACGGCAAGGATCGAATCTGCCGATAAAATAATCGGTTTTCAGGCAGGTGCAGACGATTACATTATTAAGCCATTTGATTTAGAGGAATTAGGTGCAAGAGTTTCCGCACATCTGCGACGAGAACAGCGGCGCAGAAATAGTTCAACAATACGTTTTTTCGGTGAGCTGGAGATTGATTATTCAGCCCGAACTGTCACGGTAGCTGGTGAACCTGTTGCTTTGTCAAAAAGGGAGTTTGATATTGTGGAGTTTCTTTCGCTGAACGCCGGACAGGTATTTGACCGGGAGCGGATTTATGAAACAGTGTGGGGACTTGACGGCGAGGGCAGCAGTGATACCGTCATGGAACATATCAGAAAAATCCGGGTAAAACTGGCTGCTAGTACGCTTCATAGTTATATTGATACAGTCTGGGGGTGCGGTTATCGATGGAACGTTTGAAAAATATGGAGCTGAAGAAAACTTTTCTCGTCCTGTCTGTTTCCTGTGTTTTGGTAGCTCTCCTGCTGTTGGGCCTGGTTTTTATGGTATGCAATTCGATCAGCGGCACCTTTCCCACTGGGGGGATAGAAATTTTAGCAGACGGTTCAGTCGTTAAGCTGGAAACGCCCACAGAGTCCCAGAAAAATATATTGTCCATACTTGGTATCATTCAAATTGTGTCTTGCATTGTTCTCCCTATGGGTGGGCTGGCTCTATCTGGCATTTTATACTATCATATTAAATTAAAACAGCCGATTGCTGCACTGAGGAATGGTATCACAAGGATTCAGAATCATGACCTTGACTTTTCTATGCCGATTTACTCTGATGATGAATTAGGCCAGCTCTGCGTTGCCTTTGACATCATGCGTGAAGAACTTATGAAATCAAATCAGGAACTATGGCGGCAGGCAGAAGAACGCAAAAGATTAAATGCCGCCTTTTCCCATGACTTACGCAATCCGATCACTGTCTTAAAGGGAACTGTAAAATTACTGCGGCAAGGCACAGCAGATGAACGAGCCATTGACAGATTGGAAAACTACACATTACGGATTGAACAGTATGTAGAAGCTATGAGCAGCATCCAGCGATTAGAACAGATGCCGGTGCAGATAAACGAGTGTTCTTATTCTCTGCTGCATTCTGAATTAGAGGAAACGGCAAAAATTTTTGCAAGGGCATTAAATCTGTCTTTTTCCACACCTGATAATGGAACAATACAATTAGATCATGGGTTGTTTTTAACTGTTGCAGAAAATCTGATTGGAAATGCGGCTCGGTTTGCAAAAAGTAAAATCACAATTCTTCTGGAACAGAAAGGAAACTTTTTGCATCTATCAGTTACGGACGATGGGACAGGGTATCCAGAGAAGTTAATACAAAGCGGTCCGAAACCGTTTGGAAAAATGAAAGAAGACTTCGCACACTTTGGTATGGGGCTATACAGCAGCCAGATACTGTGCCTGAAACATGGAGGAACACTTATACTGGAAAACAGAAAAGGTTATGGTGCAACGGCTACTGCTTCTTTCCAAATAAATCAGAAATCTTGAGCGATTTTTGAGATTCCTGTTTTACACTCTTCTTATACTACAAACAAGGAGAGTGTTTTTTATGAACATTGAAGCAAAGGAACTATCGAAAATCTATGGCAGCGGCGAGAACAGTGTCGTTGCGCTTAATAAAGTCAATCTTGAAATTGCACCCAGCGATTTTATCTCTATTATGGGACCATCTGGCAGCGGCAAAAGCACCTTGCTCCATCTGCTGTCCGGGCTGGACAAGCCGACTTCCGGCAGCCTGACATACGATGGAAAAGACATTTATCGTTTTAATGACAAAGAACTGTCTGCATTTCGCCGTCAGCGCATCGGATTTATCTTTCAGCAATTCAATCTGCTTCCTGTACTGACCGCAAAAGAAAACATCATCATGCCCTTGCTTCTGGACAAAAAGCAGCCAGACGAAACATATCTAAATCAGCTTACAGATTTGTTAGGTATTCATGAACGGCTGACACATTTGCCCCATGAACTTTCTGGCGGTCAGCAACAGCGTGTAGCGATTGCCCGCGCCTTGATTGCAAAGCCGGATATTATTTTTGCTGACGAACCGACTGGAAATCTGGACAGCAAAAGCGGCGGTGAGGTTATGGAAATGCTGCGAAATATATGGAAAAAGATGGGTAAAACACTGGTTGTCATCACTCACGACAGCCGCATTGCAAGAATGGCAGACCGGCAATTTGTAATTGTGGACGGAGTTCTTTCGGAGGTGACAGCAAGATGAAATCTTATTTAGCCCTTGCATGGAAAGAACTGAAAGCACAGAAAATCACGGCAGTCCTGATCTTGGTTGCGGTTATCATGTCCACGATTATGACAACAGTGGTCGGCCAGTCTATTGGTATATTACAATCCATGCGTATTCAGCAGGCGGCGGGTCTGAATGGAAACCGCTATGCAACCATTCATCAGCTTGGCAAGGAACAGGTACAAAAGCTACATGAAGATGATCGCCTATATGATGTAGGGGATACGATCTTTGTTGGCAGCACACCATTAGGAAACAGTAGTTTATCTTTATATCTTCGGGAATATCACGATAACGCATTATCTATGTACCCGGCAATCGGAAACATAAAGGAAGGACGATTACCAGAGGAAGCAAATGAGATTGCTCTGTCAGAAGATGCGCTTCAATATCTTGGATTGGGCGCTATAATTGGCAATACTGTTTCTCTGGATTTGTGTGTATCCGTTATGGATGGATCGCTGCCAGAGTTAGAATATTCTGCTAATTTTGTGTTAACAGGTATTCTGGAAAGCAGCTATATCGGCTACGCATCAGGTACGGTTGAAGGGATTGCCGGAGAGGGAACCGCAGAAGAACTGCTGCCAGAAGAATATCTGTTGTATTCCACAGATTTTAAGACGTATGACAAGCAGAATTTTCAAAGCATTATTTATGCTCTTGCAGAAGATTTGAATGTGGATGAACGGTATATTCAGTATAACTGGGTCTTGCTTGATGCTATCGGGATTTCCTATGATGAAGCGGCAGACAGCGATACCGGCACAGGATTTTCATTTATGACTGCGGCGTGTATTTTGGTGGGTGTGCTGGTCTTGCTGGCGGCTGGGCTGGTAATCTACAACATTCTGAAAATTTCTATCACAAAACGCATCAAAGAATACGGAACACTTCGTGCGATTGGTGGAGAGCGGAGGCAAATCTATCGTTTGGTTTCTTTGCAGCTTTTCATTCTCTGTGGAGTTGGCATTCCTATCGGATTGTTGCTCGGTACATTGTCAGCAAAAGGTGTATTGATTGCGGCTACGGGGGTTCTCAATCCCGATCTGTTCATGGCAAACAGTGTTTCCGAATTGAACTCTGCAATCAATACCGCCAGTACGGTAAAATTGCCGATGCTCTTTGCCAGTATTGCAGTTACACTTCTGTTTGCTATGCTGGCTGCCTTTCCTGCTGCCCGGTACGCATCCCATGTATCTCCGACTGTTGCTATGTCGGGACAAACTGTGAAAATCAAACGCAGAGTGAAAAGAAATAGCAAAATCCGTAACTTTGAAGCCTATTATGCAAGGCTTAACCTGAAACGTGGGCGTGGCAGAACAGCAGTTACCATTCTGTCTTTGGTTATGAGTATTACCGTATTCGTTGCCTTGCAGAGCTTTACGGGGCTGCTTGATGCCAGCAGTTCCGTTCAGGATATGTATTTCAGTGACTATGCAGTTACGAACGAAACTGTTGGCATCCCGGCAGAAGCTGTAAAAACATTAGCGGAAAATGACGCAGTAGAAAGAGTTTTTACTACACGGCTTTCTGCATTTATGCCAGGTGCCGGTGATATGCTGCCCTTTGAAACTGATTTTTCCGTACAGAGCCATGAAACCCTGCAGCTTGTAAATGTGGATGAGGCACAATTACAAATTTATGCACCTAACCTGTCCGACCAGGATAAACAGGCTTTAAAAGATGGAACCGGCTGCCTTGTAAAAAATCCTATTGCCTTTTCTTATGGAGATACAACTGTTCAGCAGACGAATCTTTCTGTGGGAGATACCGTCCAACTGGGAGACAGAACACTTCGTGTATTAGGATTGATTGATACAGCAATTACAATCAATAATGACGGCTTTACGAATGGTGTTCAACTCATCGTGAATGACGAAATATACTGTTCACTGATCGGGAATGACAGTTATTCAGAAGTCTATCCTACATTACAAGATAACGCCGATACAGATACCTTTGAAAGCTGGCTGGATAGCTGGTGTAATGAATATCCGGGAACACATTGGCTTTCCTATCTCCAAAGCAGCAATGAGATGATGGAAAGTTTTGAACAGATCAAAATGCTGTGCTGGGTGCTTATCATCTTTATCGGTATCATTGGCATCCTGAACATCATCAACACCGTTTATAGCAATATCCATACTCGTGTCGGTGAAATCGGGATGCAGCGGGCTATTGGAATGAGTGCAGCGAGCCTTTATAAAACATTTCTGTGGGAGGGCGCTTATTACGGTATCTTTGCGTCAGTGATTGGGGCAGTGTTTGGCTATATCTGCTGTATCTTTGTCGGAGCAGCACAGACCGACGCTTTGCAGCTTGTCACTGTTCCAGTTGTGGCAATTGTCGAAGCTGCGATTATCTCTATTGTGGCCTGCCTGCTTGCAACAGCAATTCCGCTGCGTTCTATTGCAAGAATGAACATTGTGGATTCTATTGAAACTGTTGAATAATTTCAAAAGGGATGATTAAAGCTGTATTCTCCCATAAGAACAAATTTTGTTGCTTATGGGAGAGCAAATTTTTGTATATTCTTTTGAGGTGTGTTAAGTTCCGTATAGGTGTAGTGTTGTTAGAATCTGGTCAATGTGATTAACAGTAATAGACAGACAAATATACGTTTTCGGTATAATCAGATCGCAACAGACCCTATTACAAAACGAGAATTATATCAACTTATGGGAGAACAGTTAAATTTAATGGACATGAATAATGAAAGTTATTTTGATGCAATTAGGCTTATTAACATATTAGATGGAGAAGCCAGATTTGATGTTGCTTGCACGGAGCCTTTCTTTTGGGCTTGTAAGGATTCTGCAGCCAGATTTGTTTATACTTTTCCTGATGGCAGACAGGAAACATTGGTTATTGAGTATTAAAATGGTGGGTGGTGATATTGGTTGGAACGATAGAAATTGTAATGAGGAAGATTGCTCCCTCCGGGAGCATTTCAGAAACCGTCCTGGTTTCACTGCCGGGTGCGGAGTCCCAGGAAACCACCCATAGTTCCGACATCCTCACCTTTCCTAATCTGGAAATCCACATCCATGAACAGACCGTCTATCACAATGGCATTCCCGTCCCTCTCACCCACCATGAGTTCTTTACTTTACTCTACCTAGCCCAACACCCCTCCTGGGTTCTTTCAAAAGAGCAGATCTACGAAGCAGTCTGGAAAGCGTACCCGGAGCATTGCGGGGCGGCGGTGGCGAATGTGGTGTATTCCCTTAGACGGAAGATTGGAGATGGGTACATAGAAACTGTGGTCGGGAGCGGGTATAGGTTTGTGGGGTGAGTAAAGGACTGATAGTATTACATATACTATTGGTCCTTTTATTATTTAAAAATATGTGATAAAAATGTAACCTGAATGAACTTTCTTGTGTCTAATAGTAAAAGAGGAAAGATAGATGCCGGAGGAAAAAATAATATCTGAACTTATAACTGAATATGGGGATAGTATATTGCGCATGTGCTATGTCTATTTAAAAGATTATCATCTGGCCGAGGATGTCACCCAGGAAACTTTTATTCAAGTATATAATTGACAAACTGCCAGAAAAATACTATACTTATAAAAAGTGAATATGATTCTCTTTTTGTACAAACGAACACTTCTGTTCGGCACAACCTTTACCTACAATTAATATCCGGCCTGACTGGCCATTGATATCAGAATTTCTCTACTTGTTTTCTCGTCAAAATAGAAATCCTGATCTAATACCTCACTACTGGAATATGCATTGATAACCGCATGCAAGGCACTTGCATAGGTTCGGAGGCGCTTCTCCTCTGCATTCGGATATTCCCGTAAAAGTAGCTGATAGAGCATGTCAGTAAAGTCTTTTGCTCCATTTGGAATATACTCTTTACCGGTGTTTAATACACGCGTAATACTGGCATTGTAATAACAGAAAAACATGGGATGACTAAAATATTCTTCGCTGCGAAGAATCAAATAATCAATCGCTTCCTCCAATGTTTTTGTATTTTTTGCTCCGGCAATAGAATCTTGAATATATTGTTCCACGAAATCTGACCATAATTCCTGAAGGATGTCTGATTTTGTTTTGTAATGACGGTAAAATGCCCCTGTGGAATAGCCTGCCCGCTCCACGATATCTGCTATACTTGTGTTGTCAAACCCCTGTTCAAGGAACAGGAAACGGGCGGCTTTTAAAAATTCCTGATGGGTACGCTCTGTTTTTTCAGCCTGTAACATATAAAAACCTGCCTCTGTTTTTTTATTTTAAAAGATTATAGCAGAAAATATATGTGCAAGCAAGGGACTGTTGTTTTTTATGCTTAAAATTCACTATGGAAAGGAGGTCGTATTTAGAAAATGGCAGATTCCCGATCATAACTTTTAACAACCATATAGAACGTAGAAAGGAGATTCATACTATGACTTGTGATGGAAAAATTGCACTGGTAACTGGATGTACAAATGGAATCGGACAGGCAACTTTGTATAAGTTGCTTGAGGAAGGTGCCGATGTTTATATGCTCGTTCGCCGCGTAGAGTATGGAAAAGAACTGGCAAAAGAAACAGAGGGTAAATATCCGGGTAGAGTACGAAAAGTTATCTATTTTGACTGTAATGAATTAGAATCTATCAGCGCTGCAATCACGGAAGCTTATGAAGATGCCGGACGAATCGACATTTTCGTTAACAATGCAATCGGCGGACCAACAATGTCCCCAAATAACACAACAGTTACAGAAACTACTCACGAGACCTGTATGGGCCTTATGGAAGGTATCCTTGGAGTCAGTGCGGAGTGTGCACATGTTATTATTCCACTTATGATCAAAGGCGGCGGCGGTTCTATTGTCAATGTTTCATCTTCTACCGGTATTCAGCCAGATGTGACTCGCACCTACTATGGTGTTGCGAAAGCTGCACTGAACTTCCTCACACAGCAGATCGCCGTTCAGTACGGTCGGCAGGGAATCCGCTGTAATGCAGTCCTTCCGGGATTTACCGTTTCTCAGGCAACTGCTCAGGCACTTCCTGAATCCTTCAAAGAAGCTTGGATGAAGCATACCCTGATTCGTCGGCTGGGTGACCCGCGTGATCAGGCAAATGCAATCGTATTCTTGGCATCAGATGAATCTTCCTGGATTACAGGCCATTTGATGGAGGTATGCGGTGGCTATGGACTTGCTGCTCCAATGTTTGGAGATATCATGGAACCGGTACAATAAGACAATGTTACAATAAATAACTGTATGTAAAGTAAATATTCAGGAGGAAATCGTTATGACTATAAAATATCCTATTCTTTTATCTCCCGGTAAGATTGGTAATATTGAACTTCGTAATAAGACCGTAATGTGTGCAATGGGTATGAGCCAGTCTGACGGCGGTTTCGTAAATGACGCCGTCATAAATCACTATGTAGAACGTGCAAAAGGCGGTGTTGGACTTATTGTAGTCGAAGTTACCTGTGTGGATACACCGCTCGGTCTCAATACAGCACGTATGTTGGTCATTGATGATGATAAATATATTCCGGGCATGACACGTCTCGCTGATGCTATCCATAAAGAAGGAGCAAAATGTGTACTCCAGATCAGCCATACTGGCCGTGGAGCCCGTCGTGCTATTACCGGTGGACAGCCGGTTGCTCCGAGTGCTGTTGCAATGCCATATTCCTTTATGATGGGACTCAGCAATGAAGAGCCGCGTGCTTTGACAATAGATGAGATTCATGAGATTGAGGAAAAGTATGCACTTGCTGCCCTTCGTGCGAAAAAAGCAGGATTTGACGGTATCGAGTTACATAGTGTTGGTTATTATCTTGGTCAGCAATTCCTTTCCTCTACTGCCAATGTCAGAACAGATGAATATGGCGGAAATCCGGAGAACCGTGTGCGTTTTCATTTAAATATTATCAGAAGGATTCGCGAACTTTGTGGCAATGACTTCGCTGTTATTGTTAAATACAGCTGTATGGAGCAGGGGGAAGATGCCGGTATCACATTGGAGGACGGTGTGTATTATGCAAAACGTTTCCAGGATGCAGGTGTTGATGCATTAGAAGTTCTCGCAGGAACATGGAAAAAAGAGGCTGATATGGATGACCTTCCGACTTCTGCATCTCCATATTGTCAGGCTGTAGGACTTTGCATGGCATTAAAATATGGCATTATGAAAATGACAGGAAAGCCGGCCACCATTCAGATGATTGGTGGAGGTCGAGCAGAGAACCCGGATATAGCTGAAAAAGCTCTTGCTGAACATCAGTGTGACTTTATTTTCCTCGGGCACGCTCTTCTTGTGCAGCCCAACCTTGTAAAACTAATTGAAGAAGATCGTCAGGATGAGATCCGTCCATGTATCGGATGTGGTATGTGCATCGATATTCAGCTTCAGGATGGTACGACCTGTTGCTGTTCTGGCAATGCGGTGATTGGCCAGGGAGATAATGACTATACAATCCCGATGGCTGAAACTGTTAAAAGTGTAGTTGTTATCGGTGGCGGTGTTGCTGGTGTGGAGGCTGCGAGAATCGCGGCAAAACGTGGTCATAAGGTCTCACTTTATGAGAAGGATGAAAAGATTGGTGGGCAACTTCGTTATGCAGTAAAACCGCCTCACAAACAGAATATGGAATTATTATTTCCGTACTTAGAACGTCAGTTAGAACTTACAGGTGTAGATGTACATCTTAATACAGAACTATCAGTAGATGATATCGTTGCCCTTAATCCGGATGCAGTAATCTGTGCGACCGGTGTTCGTCCGGCATCACTTCCGATTCCGGGATTTGAGTATGCAGTGAATGCAAAAGAAATCCTTAGCGGCAAAGAATCCGGTGAGCGAGTTGTTATCATTGGCGGCGGAAGTGTTGGTTGTGAGACCGCAGAACTCTTAGCGGCTGCTGGTAAGAAAGTAACGGTAATCGAAATGTTAGATACCATTGCGGAAAAAATGGTAAATGTTACAAGAACAATTGTTCTTGGACACTTAAAAGGTTATGGTGTTTCACTCCTGACATCCTGTCGTTGTCAGGAGATTAAAGAGAATGCTGTTGTTTACCAGGATAAAAACGGTAACATTGAAGAAATCCTGGCAAACACCGTAGTGGTTGCTGTTGGTGATCGTCCGGACACATCCCTCTTCGAAGCATTAAATGGCTGTGTACCGGAACTCTATAATGTTGGCGACAGTGCAAATGCCGGTTTTATCGCCACTGCTGTGAACCAGGCTTACTATTGTGCTCTGAAGCTGTAGATATTTAAACGTCTGGAACGGCCTCATCCGAACAATATAGGTTTGCATCCAGACAATTCTGGATGCAAACAAGGAACAGTATCCGTGTAGTATGAAATGCAACACAAAAAGAAAGAGGTTATCCTGAGAACTAAAATATGGAATGACTTTAATAAACATTATTAATGGGGCTGTCGTTTTAACGATTGAAAAATCGAGAAGCGGCAGCTTCTCTTGTGTCTTTAATGTAATGGATTTCATTTTGGGTCAAATATTTTATAATGGAAGAAGGTGACTGGCTTCTGCTTTCTGATTAGTTGAGAAAAATGCAAAGTTACGATATAATGTTCGATATGGAATTTTGAAAGCGGGGTGATACCTTGGTACGGATTGCTATATGTGACGATGAAAAAAACGCTGTAAATCTACACGAAGATATTGTAAAGAATAGTCTGCAAGCGTGTGGTATTGGTTATGAGATTACCACGTATATTCACAGCCGGAATCTTCTTTGTGACATTATCGATGACAACTTTTTCTACGATTTGATTTTGCTGGACATCGAAATGCCCGATGTAACAGGTATGGAGCTTTCAGAAAAGATAAAGCCATATTTGCCCAATGTGAAGATCATCTTTATAACATCTCATGTTGAATATGCCATTGATGCTTTTGAGCTATCTATCTTTCGATATGTGCCGAAAAACAATCTGAAAGTCAAACTCACTGCCGCTGTAACAGATGCGGCTAAGCTAATTGAGTTGGAAGCCGGACAGGAGTATACCATCCAGACCACAAACCGTTTGGAGAAAATCCCCTACAAGGATATTTTCTATATTCAGCGAGACGGAAAAAATGTCAGTATCGTGTCCAGCGCCGGAACCTCAAAAGTCAGAAAGAGCTTACAACAGGTTTTCAATGAATTGAATACGTCGGAATTTATCTTTATTGATCGGGGCCATATTGTTAACATCATTCAGATTATGAAAGTCAGTGATGGAATGGCTGTTTTAAAAAATGGCGAACAGTTGCCGATCAGCCGTTCTCACTTACAGGAAGTAAAACGGCAAATCAATCAGTTTTGGGGGGCGCATATATGATGGAATGGTATCAAATGATTGCATATTCCCTTACAAATGGGATACGGGTTTATATGTGCTTTTTTTTGGTGGCAATATTGCTGAAATTGGAGAAGCCTCCAAAGAGTATGATATGGCTTTCTCTGATCTGTGGCATGGCTGTTGCGGTTTTATCGTTGTCGCCGTTGCCGCAGATTGGTACAATGACATTTGAAGTTTTGGTCATTCTCTTTATTCTACATTGGAAATATCAATGCGAGGCCAGAATATGCGGCTTCCTCATAGTCTGCTTTGAAATTGCAGTTGCCCTGTGGGACTTCCTGTTCTGCGTAGGATTTGAAATCATGTTCCAGTATAGTACATTGGATGGTATGATACAAAAATATATGGTTCCTATATGGGCGGTTCGACTTCTGATGGTTGCTTTCATGTTATATGTTGTGTTGCGGGGTGAAAATTCAGGTAAAATACTCAACCAAGTTAGCTCTATTCTTGCTGTGGCTGGTATGTTTTGCGTCCTTATGTTGTCGGAACAGTCTGTTGTTCCATTGCCGGACGATCAGCTTATTACTTGGATTATTTTCTCTATTATACTTTTGATTGCCGTGATATTCTATAGGTTCAATCGTCAATATGAAATAGAAAAAGAAATTGTCCGGTTGAAAACCGATCAGGCGGAAATATTAGAGCGGGATTATCAGGCACTTCGACGGACTTATGCCGATAATGCCAAGCTGTATCATGACCTGCATAATCATATCGAGGCTATTTATCAATGCCTTTCTAAAGGCGATAATCAGGAGGCCATGCGATATTGTGAGGACTTGCGTATTCCCGTCCGGGAGATTTCTCAAACCGTCTGGACCAGTGATAAGGCTATAGACTACCTTATCAGCAGCAAAATGGCTCTGGCCGAAAAAGAACATATTAAAACGACGGTGAACATTGAATATCCTCACAATACAAATATCCGCAGCGTTGACCTGACGACCATTTTGGGAAACCTATTAGACAATGCCTTAGAAGCGGTAGAAATTGCCCCGGATAACTTACGCTTTGTTAACCTGACCGTCCGGCGCATCAATGCTATGCTCATTATCAAGGTAGAAAATGGGTGCAGCGAAATTCCAGTACAAGAAGATGGAAAATGGCTTACTTCCAAAACGGACAAAGCGTTCCACGGCTGGGGATTGAAAAGCGTACAGTCAGCGGCGGAACGCTACGACGGAACCATTAACACCGAGTACAAGGACAGTGTTTTCAAATCTGTTGTCACCTTGTCTTTCCAGCCGATTAAAACAGAATAATCCTTGCTTCAACAAATGGCAGGCTGCCGCATGGTGGTCTGCCGTTTTTTCGTGGTCAAAACTATACCATTTGAGGACATCTCTGTTTGGGGCATCCCGATTTGATATCATATAAGTTGTGAAGAATTATTGCAACAACATTGGAAAGGCGGTATAACGATGAACATATTGCAAATTCAACATTTACAAAAAGACTATGGAAAAGAGACGAGAGTGGTTCATGCCCTTAACGACATTACATTTTCAGTGGAGGGCGGCGTATTCGGCCTGCTGGGGCATAACGGCGCTGGAAAGACAACGCTGATGAAACTGATAGCGACTATTTCCAGGCCAACTTCCGGTAATATTTCCGTATGCGGCTTTGACACGCAAAAACAAGGGGATGATGTGCGGCGATTGATCGGCTATCTTCCACAGGAACTTAATATGTACCCCTCTTTGACAGTGCGTGACTTTGTGGGCTATATGGCTGAAATCAAAGGGGTAAAGAACCAAAAGAAGGTAATGCAGATATTAGAGCAGGTAGACATGGCTCAATTTGCAAACCGTAAGATTAGTCAGCTTTCGGGCGGCATGAAAAGGCGTGTTGGCATTGCCCAGGCATTGATTGGCGATCCACGCATTTTAATTGTGGACGAACCAACCGCAGGACTTGATCCAGAGGAACGTGTCCGTTTTCGTGGCGTACTTTCTCGGTTTGCGAAAGACGGGAAATGTGTTTTGTTATCCACGCACATTGTTGAGGACGTTTACCAGCTCTGTGAGCAGCTTGCGGTTTTGCGGAAAGGAACGCTCTTTTTCTGTGGAAGTCCTAACGATCTGCTTTCTCATGTAGGTGGAAAGGTAAAAATCATTGAACTGGAAAATGAAACGGATTTGATTTCACTGCAAAAGAAAACCGTGGTGCTTTCTACGACTTACGAACACAATAAAATTCAGGCCCGCATTATGGATGAAAACAACCGATTCTCGGTGCAAGCTGTGTCGGAAACCTTAGAAGATGCCTATGTGTATTGCATGGGAGGAAAACCCTATGAGTAAGATGCTTTCGATTGCAAAATATGAATACAAAATGCAGATTAAGAGAATCGCCGGATGGATCATTCTACTCTTTGTGTTGGCGTCGTCTATGATGGACTGCTTGCCGGTTACGTCCAATCTTGCCAGAATAGAATTTTTGGGGGACATCCACTACTATGTGCGTCGCGTGTTCTCCTTTGACGGCTTGATTTTGCTGTTCGGCATCCTTTTCTTGACTGCTGGACGGATGGTTGATGACCGCAAGACACACCGCAGGGATTTATTTATGACTGCTCCGATAGGAAAGTGCAGTTATATCAGCGGGAAATTTGTGGGCAATTTTCTATATGCCCTGACTTTAATGTATGCACTATTGCTTATATCATTAGCCAGTTTTATCTTGCTTAGTCCATCCGCTGTGCCGATTGGAGAATATGCGAGCGCAATTTTCAGCGTATCTTTCTGCATCATACTTCCTGCAACCTTTTTTGTGGTAGCAAGCAGCGTTATGCTGCCGGAGCTTGTAGACATTCGACTGGTCTATCTGGTTTACTCTGTTGTATTTCTCGTCAATGCCTTTTCTACCGATCAAGCCGAGCCAGCCCCTTTTTATATTTTCACGCAAGGCGATTTGGCAAAGCTCATCTGGCAGCATCCGAAATATCTGGAAATTCATGTAGGAAGTGCCTGCCTTAATCTGGCTTTCATGCTGGGGATTGGTGTTCTGGTAATTATTCTTGTCGCAGTAAAACGGCGATTTTGGAGGACAGAGTGATGATAAGGTATGAGGGAAAAATAATTGGTATTAACCCATTTGGGATTTCCGCCTTATTGACCGCAGCCTTTTTATTCGTCTGTGCTACTGGCGGAGAAAATGTAAATTGGGGGTATTTGGGATTTGAAGTTTTATTCCCGTTTTATATGGCTATCACCATTGGTGAATGGTGCAGGACAAGATCAGATCAGATGTTTGACGTAATTTCCGCACAAGGGAAATCTCTTTTTCTATGGATTGTACGCAGATTTCTTCTCCTGTTTGTAGCTGTTACGGTTTTTGCTGTTATGGGGATGTTTGCTACATTCATCATCACAAAAACATTTATGACGGGAGATCTGCTTCTGACTTTTCTGCCGACAGCTTTTTTTCTATCCAGTGTATGCGTATTCCTCTCCTTGTTGAGCAGCGTACCGCACATCCCTACAATGGCAGTTGGTGTAATATGGCTCTTTTCCATTATGTCTATGAGCCTCTTGCGCTTTCAGCCTGTGCAGTATTTCTATCTGTTTGTGAGGTTTGCAGGCATTGATAATTCAGTATGGATTGTGAACAAGATGATATTGCTGCTGATCGGAATAGCACTTTGGCTGGGCGTATTTATTATCTGTAAGAAGCGCCTTTGGAGCAAATTATAATTTGCGGTCAAAACCCTACCGTTTGTGGACATTTCTGTAAGCAATCATGTTTTGCAGTATGTTATACCTGTAAGAACAAACCACACCATTTAAAGATAAGGAGGATTTTTATGCGTCACTTTTATTTTCGTTTAATACTTGGCGTCGTATTCATAGCCTGTATGATTTTCAGTTTTGTCACGATGAATATTCCATTTGCCCTGTTGTGCCTGGCCCTCGGTACTATTTTCCTGTTTTCGGCCTATTCACTCTGGAAGAAAAACAAAGGCAATCGGAGGTAATGCGGCATGAACAGCGCGGAACTTCTCACCCTTAAAAATCTAAGCGTTTGGTACGCCGCAGACCATCCCGTGCTTTCCGACTTATCACTTGATTTAGGGGCAAATGAAGTTGTCGGGCTGATCGGACTGAATGGATCCGGAAAAACGACTTTTATCAAAACTGTGGCTGGGCTTCTGCCGGGCTATCGCCTTGACTGTGCTTCATGGGCCGGTCAATCTTTCTCGTTCCGTGATAAGGAGTTTAAGCGGAACCGATACATTGTTTTTGCGGAAGATCGTTCTTTTCAGTATTTTACATTTCGGGAATATCTGGCGTATGTGTCTGCGTGCTATGGCGTGGCGCTACCAGATGTTTCCGGGCTTGTGAAAGGTTTTCACTTTGAGGACTATACTAATGTTCTCCTAAAGGAGATGTCCACCGGCAACCTGAAAAAAGCCTATTTGATTACGGCCTTTGCCCTGCGCCCGAAGCTGTTGCTACTGGATGAACCCGTCAACGGACTGGATTTCCAAAGCACGGAATTTTTGTATCAGCTGATGGGCGGCTATAAGGAGCATGGGACAATCCTGTTTTCATCCCATATCCTAGAAAGTATCTGCCTGACCTCTGACCGTGTACTGGTTTTGGAGCATGGCAGAATCAGCCGGACATTCACCGGCGCGGAAATCGCTGCCGGAAATATTCGGGAGGTGCTGACTTTTGAAGATAATCGTTAAAGCCCTCTCAAAGCAACTGTTCGGTGCAAGATATGAAAGTATAGGGAAAAGTGTGTTGACCTGTGTGATCTTGTTTTTGGCAATTTATATGACTGAATTTGAGTTGATGATTGCGCCATTTATACTTTATCTGACCTCGACTTTTTTTACAGCAGGGATAATGTGGCAGATGTTGAATGGAAATCGTCATATTGCTGCAATGCAGGGAATGTTTATGCTTCCCTTTGAAAACCGTAGCTTTGTGTTTTCCTATGTGTTAGTTTTGGGAGGGCATGCCTTAATCACGAAAACGATGTCGATTTGGGCGCTGTTTTTTGCCACTTCTGTATGGAGCTGTTTTGAGATTGTGATTGCACTCTTTTGTGGCTGTACAGCCTGTTTCGCTACTGCGGCGGCATATCTGCTGTGCAGGAAAGGAAATTGGGTACTGTCCATCATTTGGACGTTCGGTATTCTCACTCTGATTTTGATTGTACGTCAGTCGATGGGGGTTCTGATT
The DNA here is from genome assembly GCA_004562915.1 of bacterium. GTDB lineage: Bacteria > Bacillota > Clostridia > Lachnospirales > Lachnospiraceae > Oliverpabstia. The sequence goes on along the minus strand of SFQZ01000056.1, from coordinate 1,059 downwards.
ATATCTTTGGTGAATATGGCAGGAGCAATGTTATATTTGTTTTTTGCAGATGCCTATGATTTTTTCCATGCTGCTGTTGCAAAAAAGTCCGTCCGGCACATAGCTCATTCGGGAAATATTCTTGTGTATCTGGTTCGGTATCTCATGGCAAACAAAAGCTATCTTATCAATACCATAGGGTTATGCGCAGTTGCTTGTTTTCTGCCGCTACTGTTTGGTGAATTTAATAGACTGAATATTCTGCCTCTCGGCTTTGCTATTCTATGTTTGAATACGCCAATCTGTACGCTTTTGTCCTGTGACCCGGATTTGGAGCAGACGACACGTGTCCTGCCCGGACAGGGCAGACGCTTTTGTGTCTGGTATTGCCTGCTTATCTGTTTTGTCAACGGATTTATCGACTGTATCTATTTGTGCAGTTGGCAGCTTATCAATGGCGGAATCAATGCCATGAACATCTGGATGGCTGTACTGTTTGCCCTGCAAAGCGCTATTCTGTCGACCGCTTTGGAATGGGTGCGTCCTATTCGCAACTGGAAAAACGAAAGTGATTTATGGCATCATCCACGGAAATATTTTGTTCCTCTGCTGCTGATGTTGGTAGCTGCATTTGTCAGCACATGGATGCCTATTCTTTGGATATGGGCTGCTATTCTGCTGTTTCAATGCTGCAGCTTACTCTATATGACAAGGAGGCTATGACGATGAAAAATTCGAGATGTTGCCCAAAATGCCGTTCACGGAATATTGTTCGTGTGCCGGATGATGCACACCGTTATTTGTCGAACAGCATTTACATCACAAAACTTGTAACTGTGGAGCGGGTTGCTGTAGTACGCTATGTCTGCTGTGATTGCGGATATATAGAGGATTGGGTTGAAAACAGCAATGAACTCAATAAAATCAAAAAAGAATTTGGTTAGAAAAGAGGACAACATATGGGGTGGTAGTAAAGTGAATATTCTGATGATTGAAGCGGAAGACAAAATTTTACAGGATGTGGTTACGTTCCTGAGCGAGAAAACGAGTTGTCATGTCAGAAACTTATCTCTAACTACA
>SFQZ01000217.1 GCA_004562915.1 bacterium | reverse complement strand
CTATGCGATGCACATGCTGTATGCCGGTATACCGCTGAAGGTCCTGCAGAGCCTGATGGGGCATAAGTCCATCAGCTCAACGGAGGTCTACACGAAGGTGTTTGCACTGGATGTGGCTGCACGGCACCGGGTGCAGTTTTCGATGCCTGAGTCCGATGCGGTGTCTATGCTCAAAAGAATTCCTTAAGCTCTGACTTTTTAAATCCCTTTCGGATATCTCATGGATATATTATCGGTATTTCATATTCTGTTGACATGCAGGACCGGTATAGAGTAAAAAACATCTATTGAGTACCTCTTGGATATCCGAAAGGTGTCTTAGGGGGTCTTTATAGGTATTACATGTGGATTCTGGAGATACACTATGCCTGTTATTGCTAATACGCATCCCAAAGGTGGTGTGGGTAAGACAACTTCATCCGTAAACATTGTTGGTGAAATGAAGTCTGATACAGTTGATCTGGATACTCATACCGGGCTTTCTATCATTCTGGGGCTGAGACCTGAAGGAAAAGAAATTTCCGTGAAAGTACCCAAAACAGTGGATGAGTTAATCGAAATTATGACTCCCTACAAGAACAGCGATAAGACGTTACTTATTGACTGTGGGGGATTTGACTCAGATCTTACCCGTACTGCGATTGCCTTTGCAGACTGCGTTATTGTCCCTTCAAAAGACTCCCTGACTGAACGTATTGGTCTGATGCATTTTGATGGAGTACTGGACGAAATCAGCTCTATCATGGGGACCGATATAACTGCTCACCTGTATCTCTGTAAAGTTAATCCTAACAAGAAGAAATTCCCTAAGCTTGATGCAATCCTGCCATCGTTCAAACATCTGAAGCTGATGAAGAGCCGCATTTCTGCTCGTGCAGAATTTGAGGATGTCATTGAGACTGGGATGGGAATCACTGAGTCTGTTCATGGGCGCTATTCGGCAGGAGGTAAGGAAGTTATTGCCCTGATCGAAGAAATCAATCATCTGATTGAAAATAACAAACAGTAAGGTGTATCTATTGGGTATCCATATAGTATCCTTTGGGATTTTAATGGATATCTTTTAAATATCTAACAAACATCCTGGGTTATCTCATGAGCAAAGCGAAATTTAGTGCACAGGCTGAAAAACTGAAAAACCTGGTGGATTCTGCCAGATTACAAACTTCTTCTTCTGCCGTAACAGCAACAGCCCCGTCTCAGCCAAATGAAGGTGCAGAGGAAGTTTCAGGTCGTCCTGTGGCTGCCAGGACGAAGGCTAAGAATCTTAAGGCCATACCGCTGTCGTATTTTGAAGCTCATGCGGAACTTAAAGCGACCAGTAAAACATCTCTGGATTTTAGCTCATATATTATTGAGGCTATAAGAGAGAAGCTTGAACGTGATGGTGCAATAGGTCAATAAACTATCGGATACCTTAAGGGTATCTTATGTATGTCTTTTAAATGCGTTATGGGGATTCTTCACGTACCTAAAGAGTCCCCATTAGACATCTTTCTGTTTATGGTGACATGATTCGTCACCGCTTTCCTTTCCTCTCAGTTTCACCATTTCATTCCTTTTCCCTTAACCTGAACCATGATGTCAAAGATGTTTTTATATTGCATTTATGTATCACATATAACCTTCATAATGTTTTTGTATCTATGATTTCCTCTGGTCTTAAAGTTATGTGTACAATGTACATGCAATTTATCGTGTTTTTATGTTGCATTTGTCCTTTCAGAAAGACCATTTTTTCATTATAATTAAATATACATTGCATGTATGAAGCATGTTTGTTTTTTCTATTTGTTTATGAGCAACGGAGACTGGTTATGAAAATCTTTATTGATGATGGTTCTACCAACATTAAACTTGCCTGGTTGGAGGATGGTGACGTGAAAACGTTAATCAGCCCTAACAGCTTTAAACCGGAATGGTCTTTTAGTTTACTGGATGATGCTGCCCCGGCTAATTACGAGATCGACGGCGAGAAGTTTTCATTTGATCCATTAAGTGCTGATGCTGTCGTAACGACTGAAACACGCTATCAGTACAGTGATGTGAATGTTGTGGCCATTCAGCATGCGCTACAGCAGACCGGCCTGAAAGCGCAGCCTGTTGATGTCATCGTCACATTGCCGATCTCTGAATACCTTGACGCCAACAATCAGAAAAATAAGCAAAACATTGAAAGAAAGAAAAAAAATGTGATGCGTGAAGTACGGGTGCAGGGGAGTGATGCATTTGTTATTCGCAGTGTTTCCGTTCTTCCTGAAAGTATTCCCGCTGGTTTCAGTGTTCTTGCGGGGCTTGAGGATGATGAATCCCTTTTGATCGTAGATCTCGGTGGTACAACTCTTGATGTGTCGCATGTTCGTAGCAAAATGACAGGGATTACAAAAACCTGGTGTGATCCGAATATCGGCGTGTCCCTGATTACATCCGGGGTTAAGGAACAGATGGCTGTACATGCTAATACAAGAGTGAGCTCATTCCAGGCTGACAATATCATTGTGCACCGTAATGAACCTGACTACCTTTCCCGTCGCATTTATAATGCTGAACAGCGTGAGTCTATCATTAATGTTATCAATGAACGGCAGAAGTTGCTTATTAAACGAGTTAATGATGTCATCAGCCGTTTCACCGACTATACACATGTAATGTGTGTTGGTGGTGGGGCTGAAATTGTGGCCGAGGCTGTGAAGAACCTGACTAAGGTTCCTGATGAGCGCTTTTATCTGAGCTCATCCCCGCAGTTTGATTTAGTCATGGGAATGATAAAAATGAAAGGTGGTGTGACTAATGAGTGATGAAAATAAATCCAGACGCTGCTCATTTGAACTTTTCCCGGATGAACGGACAGGAGATAAGATAGCAGATGAGCTCATTGCAAATGAAAAACTGAAGGAGCGGGGACGTTTCATGCGCGCGATGTTAGTTACTGGTGCGGCGTTTGCAGCTATAGATAAACGTCTTCCTTTGCTGATATCGGAGTTACTGACAGAAAATACGACTCTGGATGATATTAATAAGGTGATTTCCAGCGTAATACCAGGTGCTTTTTCGGTTGAAAAGAAATTGCTTGAATTACTGGAAAAACAATCTGGTCTCCATACGTCTGTGGATTGCAGTACTCCTCTTACAGAGCAGAGTCTGTCGAGAAATGACGGTGAAGACCAGACCAGAAGAAACGCTGAAAATATGTTCGGAGATGACTGAACTAACCCAGCCTGGCCAGGGGAATATCTCGCCATTTAGTTGTATAACACTGACTCAACATTTCCCGTTTCATTTGCCATTCAGGGGCGGTTCCTCGCCCCGCAAACCACACTTTCCCTTTTCCCGACTGGTTCAGTTCATCGAGTGTTTTCATTAACTTTTC
>SFQZ01000216.1 GCA_004562915.1 bacterium | reverse complement strand
CTGATTGATTGATGTCAGTCAGATAAAGGGGAATAAAAATGCAAACAAAAGATAGCTTGAGAAGGGTTATGAAATATGCCTGTATTCTATATTTTCCGATTCTGTTATTATACCTGGAATTGGTTTTTCATCTCTATATGCGGCTTAGGATGGCATATTTTCCGATTATTGCCTGTTTTGCGGTTTCACTTGGAATGCTGGTCAGCGCTCTGGTGAACTGTTTTAGCAAAAGAACGAGGCATATTCTGACAAGTGTGTTCAGTTTGTTTTTGGCCGTGCTGTTTTGTGTGGAAATGATCTGCCGCAGGATTCTGCAGCAGTATTTTCAGTTATTCAGTGCGCTCGATACGGCTGCAGGCAATCGGCTCGGAGATTATCGAAATGCCGTTGTGAAGGCTCTTGAACAGAATTGGATCGGGTTGCTTCTTATGCTGGTCGTTCCGGGAATGATGTGCGCTATACAGGTTTTTCGAATTGATACATTTGGAATAAAGATAAAAACCGATACAAAAAAACGGTGGCCTCTACAGAAAAGACTCCTGTTTCTGTACAGATTTACCGCTGTTCCGATGATAGGTTGTGTGGTGTTTTATCTTTTGACGCTGGCTATGGTTTATCTTTATCCCTGGGAAGGCGATTTTACTCCGGAAAAGCTCTATGCTATGGATACGAATACGGATGATCAGGTGGAGCAGCTGGGACTTCTTACGATGCTTCGTCTGGATTGTAAACATATGATTTTCGGAAGTAACAGTAATATGGATATCAGTCTGGAACAGCTTGCCGATGCGGAAAATGAGAAGGCGGTTCAGGATGAAGAAATAGCAGAGGAGGTGGCGGAACCGGAAATTGATACTTCTCCGAATGTGTTGGAGCTGGATCTGCAAAAATGGATCGATGAAGCCCCGAATGAGGATGTAAAATGGCTTTCGGAGTATATTCAGACAGTAACGCCGACGAGAAAAAATGAGTATACGGGAATGTTTGAAAACTATAATGTAATATTTATTACGGCCGAAGGGTTCAGCGGGTATTTGATCGATGAGACATTGACTCCGACGCTGTACCGGCTGACACATGAAGGATTCGTATTCAACCGGTTTTATTCGGCGCTTCATTTTACAAGTACTTCCGGGGGTGAATTCCAGAATCTTACGGGACTGTACCCAAAAAATGGATTTCCGGTCAGCATGAAGGAGACTGGGGAACAAGGAATAAGCCTGCCTTTTACGCTGGCAAATATACTGCAGCCTTTGGATTATACGTGTATTGGTTTTCATTTTAATGAAAATATGTATGGCAGGGCTCTGTCACATCCTAATTTGGGATATGACTGGCGGCAGTGTTCGGAGTGTCTGAATCTGCTGACGAAAGAAATAAATCAGGAGGGCGATGCTTACTGGCCCCAGTCGGACGACTATATGGTGGAACAGAGTCTTCAAGAGTATTTGACAAAGGAACCGTTTCATATCTATTATCTGACGCTGAGCGGTCATTTGCCGTATGGGTTTGAAAGCAACCAGATGTCCAAAAGGAATCAGGAGGCTGTGGCGTCTCTTCCGTACTCGGAGAAGACAAAGTCCTATATTGCGGCGAACCTGGAACTGGAAAAGGGACTGACCCGTCTGGTAAATGCGCTGGAGGAAGCGGGAATTGCAGACCGGACTTTGATTGTTATGGCTCCGGATCATATTCCTTATTCGGATATTGATGTTATAGAAGAACTGGCGGGACGCTCCTTTGGAAAGGATTCTCTTGAATCGCTGAATGAGAAGTCCGTGGATTTTGACGTATATAAGAATTCACTTATTATGTGGACTGCTGGGATGGAAGAGAGTGTGACGGTTAACAAACCCTGCTGTCAGGTGGATATTCTGCCGACGGTTTTGAATTTACTGGGGCTCGATTATGATTCCAGGCTTCTGGCAGGAAGGGATATTCTTTCGGATTCCGAGCCTTTGGTCGTGTTTTTCTCCAGTTCATGGCTGACGGACAAGGGGAGTTATAATCGCTTTACCGGCACGTTCACGCCTGCTTTGGGAGTTTCTATGACGGATGAAGAAATACAAGCTTACACGGAGCGTATCAAAGCCATAGCTGCCTGCCGGCTTCAAATGACATCGATCATCATTGAAAATGATTATTACCGGTTGGTCACGGGTTTGTGAAAATAATAACTTTTATTTATATGTTTTAAATCTATTGATTTATTGGGTGCAATGCGCTATAGTAATATTAGCTGAAATTCGGCACGTTATTATATGAATATACGTGCAGAATGCATAATTAAGGAGGATGATTATCATGGGAAGATTACAGGACAAAGTTGCAATTGTTACAGGTTCCACCAGCGGAATCGGAATCGGAATTGCCAGATTATTTGCAGCTGAAGGCGCTAAAGTAGTGATTTGTGGACGTAGAGCTGAAAAAGGACAGGCTGTTGTTGACAGCATCGTGGCAGAAGGCGGAGAAGCTTCTTATCACTTTATGGATATCACAGATCTGGAAAGTATCGAAAAGTTATTTGCTGATACAGCAGAAAAGTATGGAAAGATTGATGTTTTGGTAAATAACGCTGCTAACGTAGCTCTGAAGGACGGACGTGTTGATGAGCTTACAGTTGAGATGTGGGATGCTATTTTCCAGAGTGATATGCGCGGTACATTCTACTCTACAAAATGCGTACTTCCATATTTAGAGAAGAATGAGAACGGTGGTTCTATCATCAATATCGGTTCTATGGCTTCCTGCGGAGGCGACCTTGGATCAACAGCTTACGCTTGTGCAAAAGCAGGTGTTGATATGCTGACCAAGTCTACAGCACTTCAGTACGGCAAGAAGAACATTCGTTGCAACTGTGTTCGTCCGGGACTTATTGTTACACCACAGAATGAAGCAAATGTACCACAGGCTCTGAAAGACATTTTCCTGAGCAACATCATGGTTAACCGTTATGGATGCCCGGAAGATATCGGAAATATGTGTCTGTATCTTGCTTCTGATGAAAGCAGCTATTTCACAGGACAGGTTGTTACTGTAGACGGTGGTCTGAATGCACATGTTTCTACCGTTGCTCAGTTCAAACAGCTCAGCTCACGTACATGGTAAAAGAAAATATTTTTGAAAAGAGTTCCCTTTGCGGAACTCTTTTCTGTTGCGTGTGTCCAGCGAAGCTGGACCACACTTGCCGGTGCAAGTCCGGTCACGGAAATCGCCAGTGAGCCGTGTAGCTAAACTCGGTGCGCTGTAGTAATACAGGGTGCTAAGCGAGTGGATAAAGTAACCTTGATAAGAAGTGCGAGCAATCGTGCAGACCGTAACATTAAGTGAATTCTGCCGTATCGTTAAAAAGGTCTCGAAAGAGAACAAAGGGAAGTTGAGCCTGGGCAATATA
>SFQZ01000215.1 GCA_004562915.1 bacterium | reverse complement strand
TGCTTTCTGAAGAATCCTAGTAAATAATTTTGGATCCTGCCCATGTTCCCGGAGCGACTCTGCCACCGGTTCATCAATCTGTGATTGCTTTGCCATCATCACTTCTACTTCTGCTGCACCTGTAAGTAATGCCCGATCTACATTCCGGTTCCATTCCTGCCGGAGATAATTATCCGCTTTGATTTCTGCTTCTTTCGGATTGTTCTTCCCTATCTTTTTGGTAGCAAGATAAGGACCGCCTTTTTGAAATACCTGCAGCTTCTCATTTTCATCTTTTACAATCCCGTTAAGCGCATCCGTCATTACCTGTTTCATATTCTCCAGAAAAGCATTGGTCTTAAATTCTTCTTTCTTTGGCTGGAAGAAATTCGTCTCATAGACTTCCCCTTTTTTGATGATTTTACATCCGGGTCGGAGATTTCCGTCCTCATCGAGGATTTCCTTTTTCGTCCGCACATGCTTTCCCTTTTCATTATAGAACATATTTCTGCTGGCAATTTTCCGCTCCACTTCCTGCCGAATCTCCCGCTCGGAGAAAATCAAATGAATATGCAGATTGGTTTTGCTCTTATTATGATGCAATGCCGCACAGCACCCCACATCATATTTCTCCAGAAAAACGGTAACATGATAATCAGTTCCCTCGCTTCAATACAAGTTCCTTCTGTTCCGCTTTTTGCAAAATCCCGCTGATTCTGTTCAGCAAGAAGCTCCCAGTAACTGTCCTCCACATTGGAAAAGACCGCATATAGATTTTCCTGACGCTTGGGGCTGCTGATATAATCCACTCTGCCTTTTACATCATGCAGCTTGCTTTCCATCACAAAACTATGATTTCGTCTGTTCACACGTTCTCCTTTCCGCCGGATACGCTGCCATCAGAAATCACCACCGCTATTCGTTTTTACAAAATACTTTAGCAAGGCAAAAAACGCCCCTGCGAGACCTTCCGGGAGGACGAAAGACACAGAGCATAAGCTTTAGCTTGTGCGTTGGGTGTATTTCGCTCTCAATCGCCGAGGGCTCTTTTTGTCATACCCGGATTATTTTATTTCTTCTGCTGACAGGTTATTTCTAATTGGCGTATCCGCCATTTTCATTTATACCCGTTTCCGGGCTGTTTCTCGTTTCTGCTTTGTTTTCAAAGTTTTTTCGCTCCTGTTCACACCTTCTTGTTCACATTTCGCCCGGATATTTGTGAACAGAAACCTGTGAACAGGGCTAAAAACATTTTAAAAGTAATGCTTAATCAAAGGGGAGTTCCATGTTTTCATCCACTTTCATGAATCCTTCCTCATCTTTTTTCGGCTGAATCCGTTTCCATGATCTCTGCGTACCGATAGCACCACCAAATCTGTGATTGCCATGTTTCGTCCAGCCAACGATTTCATTATCCATCAAATCGCCGATTTCCTTGGATTGCCATTTGGGTACGATTCCGTCCTGATGAAATACCTGCTGATAGATAATTGTCGAACACACATAATCTTCTTCGTATGCATCAAGGAACGCCTGAATCATGCCTGTCTGGGTATCTTCCGGCATGAATTCTCTCTGAAGCAGCTTAACGTGATCCTCCATCTCCGGTGAAAAAGTCAGCGGATAATTTCCGCTTCGATAGATTTCCATTGTCTCTGCCCATGCCTGGATAATGTATAATCTGGATTCCGCTTCATTTTCATAAATGGTGGTTTCCGCTTTTTCGGGAAATACCCTGACCGGAGCAAATCTCCGATTGCCGGTGCGGTCAAACGGAAGAAAATTCAGATCATTGGAAGTCCCACAAAATACACACTGTCGATATCTGTCCTCTGCCCGCCTTTCATAAGGAATACGATAAATATCCTTCTGACGGCTCAGGAATGATTTTGTCTCCTCGATACTCTTGGCATTTGCCACCGCATTCATTTCTGACATTTCAACAATCCAGTGTCCCTGCAGATATTCATAAACCTTCTTATCATCGATCCGTTTCATATCGTCCGTAAACCATTCATCATTAATTGCCAGATAACGGAAGAACGTGGATTTTCCGGTTCCCTGCCCTCCGACAAGGCAGAGCATGACGTCATATTTGGCTCCCGGCTCATACAGTCTGCAGATAGCTCCCATCATATGCATCTTCATCACTTCCCCGGTATATGCAATATCTTCTGCTCCGAAGAAATGGGTCAGCATATGCTGAATCCTCGGAATACCATCCCATTTCAAGCTCTCCAGATATTCAAGAATCGGATGGAAACTGTTTTCATTCGCCACGATATCAATCGCCTTTGTAATGACCCGATCACTGGTCAAACCATAGTTCTTTTCCAGATACAAAGCCAGATTGTTCATGTCCGTATCGGTCATGTGAACACCACGTCTTTTCCATGGCATTTTCTTCATAATGTCAATCTGACAGGTCATTTCATTTCTGCAAATAGCACCTTTCAGACAGGGATCATGCTCCAACGCATACTTGCAGTTCTGGATGGACTGTCGGATTTTCCCCTTTTCTGTGACATCCAGACGATTTCTGATATCCTCCACCGTCAGAAGCTCCATCTCCACAATCTCCTCTAAGTTCTGCAAGGACTCCTCGCTCATATTCTGTAATTCTCTGTTCATACCGTTTCACCTCCTCCCTTCCGTTCTGGAAAAATCCAGAATCTCTTCATCCGTTCCAAACATCAGCATGTCCACCAGATAGCTGATCTTACTTTCATTCTGTACGGCTTCAACAATCAACGGATGCCATTCTGCTTCCACAGATTCCGGCTTGTAAAACTCCTTCCAGAATTCCATCCATCGCAGATACCGCAGTAATACATTCGCAGCATCCTTTGCCCATCCGTCAATTTTCTTTTGGACAAATTGAATCCGTTCCTCTTTTGTTGGGATCTTCTCTTTTTTCCGGACTTCGGGTTTCCGTTTTCTTCCAACCTCTTGCTTCCCGAGTGGAATTCCCAAAGAAAAATCTTCATTGATCTTCTTCGCTGCTTCCAACTGTGATAATCCAAACAACGCCACCACATAATTGACTGCATCGCCTTTTGCGCCACATGCAAAGCAATAATAATTCCGGTCAATCTTCATACTGGGGTGTTTGTCATTATGGAACGGACAGCACGCCATCCCATTTCGATTCACTTTTAATCCATATCGTTCCGCCACCTGCCTTGCGGTGACACGTTCTTTCATTTTCTGAAAAATGTTCATGTTCCGTCCTCCTGTATCTTTTGTTATCAAATTCCGTAATTTTCCCTCTTTCCGTTACAGGAGAACTTTGCTATACTACACATAAAGCTATATGCGTATAGGCAGACTTCTCCCGTAAGGATTGAGTTTTTGTCTATGAGGCTTTACCAGAGCCTGCATAAGTTTTTAAGCGTGTGAGAAATGTCCTTGTTACCAGCAGGGGCATTTTCCTTTTTTAGGGATGTTCCGGGGATTCCACATGCTGCGGTTCCTCCTTCATCCCATTTAGCGTCACAGCAACCATCTGGATAGTCTGAAGAAGTTCTTCATTTTCTTCACTGCATGCTTCCAACCGTTTCAGTTCCCCGTAAATCTGCTGCATCTGATTTTTCAGAGCCTTATATACTCTTGGATTTCCCTGCACAGTCACTTCCCAGTCCATCAATTGTCTCAGGATGTACTCCTGTTTGGTAAGCCCGGATAACGCCACCATACGGTCAATCATTTTTGCTTCTTCCTCGGATACCCGGAATCCCATCGTCCGGTTTCTCCATCGTCCTTTTGCGTCCAATATTCTCTCCATCAGATTTCATCCTCCTTCTCCATCCGTTCTACATCCAGCTTATTCGCCATCTCTGTCTGTACCGTTGGGAACAAATGTGCATACCGGTACGTGATTTTTTCCGCTTCATGTCCCACCCGGTTTCCAATGGCAAGAGCAGTAAATCTCATATGGATCAGCAGGGAAACATGGCTGTGGCGAATGAAATCCAAACGTTTGGATTTTTTGAGATATCCAAACTTAAATAAAATCCAAACCTTTTGCAGATGATGCAGGAAATGCAATAAATAGCAT
>SFQZ01000214.1 GCA_004562915.1 bacterium | reverse complement strand
AGGGAAACTATATTATGGCTTGTTTCTCTGGGAAACAAAACAAGTATTCTCTTCCAATGACACAGGAAATATGGGAACGCTCTTATGGGAGAATGGACAATAAGTTGTTTTGGGTTCTATTTTATGATATTAGAGACAAAAAGGACGAAGAGATTCTTTTAAATAAAATTAAGGAAACGAAGGAAGCATGCTGTGTAAGCTCCATATTTCGGGAAATAGAGCAGTGTGAAAAGAAAGTAAAATGGCTTCATAGAATGAATGAAATCAAAGAATATAACAAAGTAGAAGAAATCATGCTTGAAGGGGAATGGTATGCGCATACAATCTATACCTATGCATGGACGCTCTTAAAAAATAAGGGATTAAGAGATTATTCTGTAGAGATTCTTAAGAAAGAAGATGAAGAGAAAAATACAGATTTGTATGAAACTTTGAAAATGTATTATTTGTGCGGAAATAATATTGCTGAAACAGCTTCTAGGATGTATGTTCACCGTAATACGCTGGTCTACCGATTAAGAAAGATACGTGAATTGATCGGTTCAGACATAGATGATATGGAACAATCAGGGGAACTGCTGGCTTTGATGATGATGAATGATTTAGAACGGATTATGGATGGAGGAACGAGGGAATGAAGCTGGTTCAGGATTTGCCGGAAATATTTGAAGAATTTGGAGAGCAGAGAAGGCGTTCGTTTCTCGAAGTGAAGGAATATAAAGAAAAGGGAATCCCGGTGGTGGGAATGTACTGCGCATATTTTCCTACGGAACTTGCTTTAGCGATCGGTGCAATACCAGTAGGGCTATGTTCGTTTGCGAACGAAACAGTTCCGGCTGCAGAGCGTAAGCTTCCGAAGAGCATGTGCCCGCTTGTTAAATCAAGTTATGGATTTGCCGTGGAGGATAAATGCCCGTTTTTTCATTTTGCTGATCTTGTAATCGGGGAAACAACCTGTGACGGTAAGAAGAAGATGTACGAGATGATGGCGGAATTCAAGCCTGTTTTTGTTATGGAACTGCCTAATTCTCAATCACAGAAATCTATGGAATTCTGGAAGCAGGAGATTATACGTACGAAAGAATATCTTGAAGAATTCTTTCAGGTGATCATAACAGATGAGAAAATGAAAGCGGCGATCCATTTAGGAAATCGCATCCGGAAATCTTTGCTTAGGCTTTGTGAAGTTATGAAACTGGAACCGGCACCGGTATTGGGAGGTGATATCCAGAAAATTGTTTCCGGGTCCAAATACAGATTTGATTTTGAAACAACACCGGAAGTTGTAGATCAGATTACAGATCAGATATTAGAAGAATATTATCAGGGAACGATGCTCGAACCAAGACCAAGAATATTGATTACAGGTTGTCCGATTGGCGGGGACTCTCTAAAAGTAATCCGGGCAATTGAGGATCATGGCGGAGTCGTTGTTGCGTTGGAGAATTGCAGCGGAGTAAAAACGCTGGATCGAATGATCGATGAAGAAGATCCTGACATTTATGGGGCAATTGCGAGAAGATATTTATCGACAGGATGTTCAATCATGACTCCAAATGATAACCGCATAGAATTAATTGGGCGGATTATTGATGAATATCATGTGGACGGTGTGGTAGAGATGATTTTGACGGGCTGCCATGCTACGGGAGCTGAGTCGGCATATATCAATCAATTTGTGACTGAGGAAAAGAATATTCCATATATGGCCATTGATACGGATTATTCAAAAAGTGATGAAGGGCAGATTATTACAAGAATGTCTGCGTTTATGGAATTGATTGCAGATCAGAAAGCAGGGGATGCTCGAATAGATATTAATTATTGCTACAAATTGATATTCCCCGGATTTTCAGAAGATGGAGAAAACTGGGAAAAGGATCTTAACAGATTGTTCGAATATACGAGAATGCCTGTTAAGATTTTGGATCATAAAGGTCAGACGGTAGCAAGTATTGGACTGGAGGAAGGTAAGAAAAATCCGGAATATTGGACCGAGTATGAATTGCCGGAGAAGTCAGGCTCCTGTGTTGTGTTTTACCAGGAAAAATGTTTAAAGGAAAAAGCAGGGCAGGTTGCGAAAATTATCAGTGATTATTGCGCAATGAAAAAGCTGTTTTTGATTCCATCGAATAGAGAAGCCAGTGATTATATGATGGAAAAACCGGATTTCATGTGGGTGATTTTTTATGGAGAAGATGATCTGGATGTTTTGGAAAAAGAATTACAGGATCATTATTCAATTATAGAGAGTCATAGACAGGATAATAAAGCTGTGTATTTGCTATCGGAGATAGAAGGGAAGGGAGACAGAGATCGATTTATACAGGATTACAGGAATATTTTTGCACGGTTAAATACAGACACAAAGCTTATGGTTGGAAATGGGTTTGTATCATTATCCCAAAAAGAGGAAAACATGGAAATGATTCAGACTACATTGAAAATTGGGGAAGAATTTAGTCCGGAAAAAAATATTTACCTGATTGAAGAATACTATCAGGAATTGTCAGTATATTATATGGCACAAGAAATAGATGAAATGGATGATCGCATTGAAGAATTGGAAGTGATTAAGGAAGAAGATCGTAAAAAAAATTCGAATCTTTATGAAACATTATATTACTACCTTTTCTTTAAACAAAACTCTATGTATGCAGCAGCAAGGCTGAGAATCCATCGGAATACACTTCTTCACAGAGTAGCACAAATCAATGAGCTTATACATCTGGATGATATGGAGTGTTTGAAAAGACAGCGGATTCTTATGGTGATGCAGCTGGAACGTATAAAAGAAAAAAAACGCAAAAAATTATAAAAGGAAAACGTGACTGGCAGATGGATGATCAGTCACGTTTTTTGCTTTTCATGTATCAAAAACTCATAGATAAAATCAATAAATAGTCCTATAAATAGAAAATGTGCAGCTTTGTAAAAAATGATAAAGAGATTCGTTCTTTTTGTACGATGAAAACAAAAGCAAGGACTAGTAATATAAAACTGTTAAAAAATAGTATATGAAAAAAAGAGATTAAGTAAGTGTGTAAGATGCAAAAAAGTTCATTTTGCATGCTTCGGGTAGGAGATATATGAGGGAGAAAATAAAGAAAATTGCAAAAGAGCGAGAGGCGGAATTGATACAGATTCGTCGTACTCTTCATCAGCATCCGGAACTAGCATTGCAGGAAGTGGAAACGGCAAGACTACTTGCAGACAATCTGAGAAAGCTTCCCGGGATTACCGTGTATGAACATATGGCAGAGGGGACCGGGGTAGTAGGGATTCTGAAAGGAAGTAAAGGGCCGGGAAAATGTGTCATGTTACGTGCAGATATAGATGCACTTCCGATTGAAGAACAGACAGATACGGAATTTAAGTCCAAAAATCCCGGGAAAATGCACGCTTGTGGACACGATGCGCATGCCACCTGGATCTTAGGAGCTGCGATGATT
>SFQZ01000213.1 GCA_004562915.1 bacterium | reverse complement strand
TATATTTTTCTATGTTTGCAAAATCATTAATATTATGCAAAATTTCATTTGTTGTATGTCGATTATCCACCAAAAAATCATATATCATTCCATATTTTTCTTTTAATAATGAATTATTAGTATATAACTTACTAATTTTTTCATAACATTCACTTAAATGTTTTTTGCTTCTTAAATATTTTCGATACTCAAGATTCAAATCTAAAACTTGTATATCAAAATCGGTATTTAAATATGGCATAATACATGGAATACTCATATATGGATGCGATGTACACCATCCCGGTGGAAACACAAATAATCCCTTTAATCTTTTGTTGCTCATTATCTTTATAATCCTTATTTCAACAATTTGTTTTGCAAATTATGGTATCAGAAAAGAAGCAAAAAGTTTATGACGTTTTGTGAAAAATTATTTTCTCTAAACGTCATAAACTTTTTGTTAATTACACAATATAATTTTAACTATAATAATTTCTATAGGAGCAATATACTTATGAAAAATTTCACAAAAAAATTATTAACCCTATCACTTTCAATTTTAATTCTTTTTTCTATTATCCCATCTAATTTATCATTTAAATTAGACAATAATTTATATCAAACTAGCACATATGATGCCATTCCACATAACAACCAAAATGACTAATACATTTATTATATTGTAAACGCTCCATAGCAAGTACTGAACCAGTCAAAAGCCGCTTTTGCGGCTTGGCTTAATTGATCTTCTTTGGTTTTCGAATACTCTCTGGCAGCTTTTCTGACCATGGGACCAGATCATCTAAAAAGGATCGGTCTGTATCATCCATATGTTTCGGAATCTCTGTCAGAAGATATTCAAAGTATTCATATGGCTTTAAATTGTTCGCTTTCGCTGTTTCTGCAATGCTGTAAATGATAGCGGATGATTTTGCACCATTGATGGTATCGATCATCTGCCAGTTTTTCTTGCCGACACAGAATCCGCGGATCGCACGCTCTGATGCATTGTTGTCCATCGGAACATCACCGTCGGTCAGGAAAACCCGGAGATATTTTTCCTGATTCAATGCATAAGTGAAAGCTTCCCTCAGTTTTTCCGTACCGACTTCACTTTCGTGTTGTTTCAGGTACACAAACAAAGCATCTACCAGTGGTTTTACAACCACCTGACGCTGAACAAGTCTTTCTTCTGATGAAAATTCTTTGAGTTTTCCTTCCTCCCGGTAGATCGCCTGGATCTGCTTTATGATCAGGAATGAAGCGGACTCTTTCTGGCATTCTTTTGGAACCACGGCAAGTGCTTCATCGAAGCGTCTGCGGGCATGGACCCAACAGCCGGCAATGATCAGGTCTTCACGCTCTTTTTCCAGCGTATGGTAAACCTGATAGCCATCCGTTACGCAGATTCCGGAATAATCCTTCAGAAATTCTCGTGGATGGGATGCGTTTCTGGTCCTCTGGTATTCATAAAGAATGATCTGCTTCTCCGGATGCATGTGACCGGAACGGTATACCCACATGTAACTCTTGGAACCAGCACTGCGGCCGTCACGGTTTACAAGAACCGGTGTCTCATCTGCCTGAATGACATGGCAGCTGTAAAGCAGCGAATGCAGATGATCATACAGAACGGAAAGGTATTCTTCCCCTAACCGGATCATCCAGTTTGCCATGTTCTGCCTGGTTATAGAAAGTCCATATCGGATGAACTCCTGTTCCAGACGGTAAAGCGGAACCGCATTTACATACTTTCCATTCATGATGGCTGCCGCAAGAGACGATGAGACCGGGCTTCCATGGAGGAGGCTCTTTGGATGCTCTGCCTTTACCATGTGTCCATCCGTTTTGCTTGCATATACACCCACATGATGCTCATCTACTTCGACTTTCGCCGGAATGAAACGGTAGCGGCGTGCAATGGCGTCTGGAAGCTGCTTCCAGCCATTTTCACCGAATTCAGCTGTTAATTCTTCCTCAGTCATGTAATGATCGATCCGGTTTGTAGAAAGCCCGGACATATCCTGTGCTTTTTTGCCTTTTGCTTTTTTCTTACGTTCTGGCACTGCTTCCAGAGTTTCCGGTTCCGGAGCGTCCAGATCACAAACAGCTTCTGCTTCATTAAAAAACACAAGGGTTCCATCCACTTCGATAAAACGCATCTGCTGGGTATCCTCCATTTTTTCAGAGGAACGTCCGAAACGGTTTTTATTAGCCGGGATCAGCTGCTCCATCATGACCTGCATCTTAGTATCAAGGGAATGCAGATCGGCACTGACCTTTTCTAACTGCTCCTGCTGGTTCAGAAACATCTGGATCAGCATAGACTTGTCAACGCTGTTTAATTGTTCTTCTGTGTACTTGATCGCCATGGCAGGAACTCCTTTTCTTAATGAGTCCCATTGTACCAGATTTACGCAGTTTCTGCCACCTGGCGGCTGTTTCCCCTTCGTCATTATGACGGTGGATAATAATACAGAACACCCGGGATATGTCCCCATGATTCCAGATGCTCTGTACTGCTATCCACAAATCCGGTGCATATTTTCTCTGAAAAATCGTGTAGTTCGATTTTTGAGTACCATATGCTGTGGATAAATGCAGTAAAACGAAGTGGACGCTTTTTCAGCAGTAAAACAGTGGAAAATTTTTTCTCTATAATGCACAAATACTACATCAATCTTTTGGGATTGTCATTTGGGCGGATCGGATGCTTTGGTATGATCTCCAGTCCCTGCATTAACATCGCATACTGTTCAGATGATATTTCCAGAGCTTCTTCTACGGAACGCGGCCAGCTGAATGCACCATTGTCTAATCTCTTATAGAGAAGCAGAAAACCATCGCCTTCCCAAAGAAGACCCTTGATACGGTCTGTTTTCTTGCCACAAAACAGAAAGAGCGTATTTTTATCGTAAGGATCAAGCTGAAAACGAAACCGGATCATCGCTGCCAAACCGTCTATGCCCCGGCGCAGATCCGTATAGCCGGCAGCAAGATAAATCTTTTTTAATCCGGCTGCATCATTCAGCATGGACCAGCACCTCC
Source organism: bacterium (assembly GCA_004562915.1). GTDB lineage: Bacteria > Bacillota > Clostridia > Lachnospirales > Lachnospiraceae > Oliverpabstia. The sequence goes on along the minus strand of SFQZ01000213.1, from coordinate 428 downwards.
AGAATACTTCGGATGATATCTGCTGAAGTGTGGTTATAAACTTCAAGTGCCAGTCCTCTGGAATTGCGGAGAACGGCTGCCGGTTTCACATCGCATGGATCTGCTGAGGGCATTGCTGTTGGTAATGCTGCTGGTATTGGAAGTTCCACAAAATCCGGTTCTAGATTACAAGCTTCCAGGCATGCTTTTCTAACCCGGCGTAAGCGATAGTAATAATTCGCTTTGGTAATGCCATGTTCATTGCACCAGGTTTCAACTTTCATATCTGATGGGCGGCTCTGACATTCCTGTATCTGTGCGGTCCACTGTCGTAGCCGTACCTGCTCGGCTACTAAACTTGTTTGGCTGTTCATAGTCTGTCCTCCATAGTCGGTCAAAAAAGTTAAGTGCTCAACTTTTTTGACTCTGTGTAGTGTGAGACTATTATT
>SFQZ01000212.1 GCA_004562915.1 bacterium | reverse complement strand
GCAACATAGAAAATGTATAGAAGTTCCACTCCATGAGAGCATTATCTCATGAAATAAGGAGATTGTCTAAACGGTGGGTTATTAAGCGCTTACAAAATATCTGATCAATTTCCGCCAAATGAGGTGTTTCTCCTTTGTAAAAAAATCATGTTTCATCAATTCGACTAAGTGTTTCGATTGTTCCAAATATTTTTTCTTTGTAATTATCGGATGTCACCTCAACCAATTTGATATCCATCCTTGTCAGTTCTTTGAATCCCCAAAAAGAGGACGATACCTTTTCTGCATATCCGCTACGAGGCTTTATCCGAACAAAGCCATCCTGCACATCTTCTTCATATAACGCAACTGCATGAATTGCATCATAAAACAAACCATGGTTCGATGGAGAACACCCCTTTGTCCAATTGGAAATATCACCAAAATCTATTTTTGCAATATATAACATCGGTTCCTCGCAGGTTTCAGAATCAACATTTAATTCCACAGCATACACTGGAGCATTAATCCACCCGTTCTCCATAGGCAAATCATCTTCTTTTCGCTGAAACAAAAGAATAAAGCTCCAATAAATCCATCCAGCCCATTCTTGATCGCTGCTATACCTCATAAAGCGGTCAGCGGGCATATAATATTTTTCTGAATCTAATTCTGCTGAACACCTTTTAATCAGCTTTTCAATATTTTTTAATGTTTCAAATACTATCGCAAATGCATTATGTATATTCTCACCCAAATTCATAGAAAAATCTCCCTTAATGTCGAATCTGGTACTAATTTCAAAACCTCGAAAAGAATCAAAGCCCTTTTCTTTCAAATACTGTTTTAGGTCCTTCACCATTTTTCTTTCAAAAGAGGAATTCACTTGAACGAAATCCAGCCCTACAAAAATATCCTGCCATGTAATATAAGCCAAATGTACCGATTCAAAACAATCCTTATCTTTATTCGCTAAATACACATTTTGGGCATTCTCTTCCGTTGCCACAAACAGCAAAACCTTTTCACCTGATTTTGCCCACTCTTGCAACATTAGTGATTCTCTTTCCAACTGATCTTCTCCAGACAAATCACTGTGATATTTTACTTCTATCCCCAAAGATATACCGGCTATTTCCATATATCCATCTATTTCACCATATCCAAGTTCAGATCTTTTCCAAAACTCAAACAGGAAATCCTCATCCTGAATATCAGAAATTATTTCTCTTACCCGTTTATCATTACTTTTTATGCCCTGTTCAAGGATAATCTTTAGTCCTCTAGTAAATGGCAGATATCTCATAATACCAAAGAAATTACCGGTAAGTTCGTCCTCTAGATTACATGACATTTTGTGTTTAATCTCTGCTATCAAATAAACCCCTCCCTCCCGGTCACATATGCTGTTCCATCAATAGAATTATTAATATGTTATCATCTTATTTATATCATTCCAATTTTTTGCTATTCTCTCATCATTCAAAATCATATCGCAGAATCTGGCAGTTCTTCACTCCAAATGCGGCGTATTCTGCATTTGTCATCTCGTAGAAATACGATTGAACGACTCTGGATATACCATTATGTGCTACCAGGATATAGGTCTTATGATCCGATTCTTCCTTAATCTCATCCAAAAGATTGTAAATCCTCTGGGCTAAGTGTAGCATAGATTCGCCACCTTCATATCTGCAACAAAAATCTTCCTTTGCTTTCTTAAATTCCAACCCATCTCTGGCAGTGGACTCCCACTTCCCAAAGTTTTGTTCAATCAATCTCGGCTCAACCCTGGCAGGAATTCCCGTGATCTCTGCGATATGTCTGGCAGTATCTGCAGCACGCACTAGCGGAGAATACAAAATTTCATCTGCTTGAATTCCTTCTTCCAGAATCCTTTTTCCAGTCTCCATTGCCTGCTGATGACCTATATCTGTCAGGGCAATGTCCGTCGCACCACATATTTTATTTTCTACATTCCACACTGTCTGTCCATGTCGGACAAAATATACACATCCCATGTTTTTCTTCCTCTATTTCTTTTCGCATCCGTATGTACTCTTCTCTTCCGCAACCATTAAATGTTCAGAAAATGCATTTTCAAATTCCGGATAAATGATATTCTCTCTTTTTTTATAAGAAATCAATTTACCGGATAAGCGCTCTTTTAACAATGTATTCCTCTTGGTTACTGTTACATTTCTCACTGCATAAGCCAAAGCTTTCTTTGTACCAACCATAACCAGTATCTTCTTTGCTCTGGTCATTCCAGTATACACCAGATTCCTCTGCAGCATTACATAATGGTTCATCAAAACCGGCATGACTACGATCGGATATTCCGATCCCTGGGCTTTATGAATAGTTGTGGCATAAGCATGCACCAGTTCATCCAGCTCAGTAGCATCGTACTCAATGCTTCGCCCATCAAAATTCACCAGAAGGGTACGATCCTGCATATCAACGGACTCAATGATACCAATATCTCCGTTGAAGACTTCCTTGTCGTAATTGTTCTTGATCTGCATGACCTTATCGTTTGGCCGATAAACAAAGCCACTCCTTCGCAGGCCCTCTCCCTGTGGGTTCAAGGCTTCCTGCAGTGCCATGTTCAGATTGGTTGCACCGACTACACCTCTTTGCATTGGTGTCAGCACCTGGATCTGCTTGGCTGGTGTCCGATAATATCCCGGAAGCTTCTTATGTACCAGCTCTACGATCTTCTTAGCCGCTTCCTCCGGATCTTCCTGTGTCATAAAGAAGAAATCCGTATTCTTTCCGTTAGAAGTATCCGGCATCTGACCTGAATTGATTTTATGGGCATTCATAATAATGCGGCTGGTCTGGGCCTGACGGAAAATCCTGGTCAGACGAACCACAGGAAACACTTCACTGTCGATCACATCACGCAACACATTTCCTGCGCCAACCGATGGGAGCTGATCAATATCTCCCACAAGGATCAGACGCATATGCGGCGGAATGGCCTTCATCAGTGCATTCATCAGGACAATATCGATCATGGAACACTCATCCACGATCAGCACATCCCCCTCAAGCGGAGTTTCCTCATTTTTCTGATATCCTTCCGGCGGTTTGAATTCCAGAAGTCGGTGGATGGTCTTTGCCTCCAGACCTGTGGCTTCTGTCATTCGCTTGGCAGCTCGTCCCGTAGGGGCTGCCAGCAATATATTCAGCCCAAAAGTGCGATAGGCTGCAATGATGCCCTGAGTTGTGGTGGTTTTTCCGGTACCCGGACCACCGGTAAGCACCAGGACCTTTGCCGTCGCTGCCCGGCGGATTGCTTCCGCCTGCACCTCATCATATTTCATATTTACAGTATTCTGGATTTTCTCAACATCCACAGACAACTCCGGATTACCGGTATCCTGTCTGGCTTTCATAAGAGAAACCCATAGTCTGTCTGCTGCCGGTTCTGCAGCCAGCTTTTTCAATTTATTGGCAACACCAACCTCCGCAAAATAAAACGGCGGCAGGTAGATACATTCTTTTTCAATCTCTTTGGCAGCATCTTCCGGAATAACCTCATCCGGCGCAAACTG
>SFQZ01000211.1 GCA_004562915.1 bacterium | reverse complement strand
AAAAGTTACCAGTATATTCAAGAGAACTACAGATAATGACAGTGATACTACTACAAGAAGTGTTTTTACTTTATTCCTTCCAAGGTTGGCATAAGCCATTTGATGTATTTTTGCACCACGGGTACTTCGTCTCTTTTTGCTTGTGTTTTGTTTCTCTGTATATTTTGCTGCTTCCACCGGAGACACTTTTCCTGCTATTCTGCCGGGACGAAAACAGGAAAATATTACCGTAATCAAAGAAAATAACGCTGCTCCGAGAAAAATCAGCGGAGAGCTGCTGAGAGAAGTGCTGACAGTCCCCAGAGTTGTTCTTTTCATCACAACAGGTGTCAGAACGGCGCCAACTCCATAGCCAAGAATCAATCCTGCCGGAATTCCGATTATACACAGAAGAAGAGCCTGCCAGCGTATGATCCTTCGCAATTGTCTGGGTGTCAAGCCGATTGTTTTTAACAAACCATAAAAACGGATATCTTCCGTTACGGAAATCTGAAAAATATTATAGATGATCAGATATCCGGTGAAAATAATGAGTACAAGGAAAGCAATCATGGAAAGAATCGTCTCCGGGTCAATACGTTCACCCAATTGTGACGAGGTATAGCCCCAGTTAACACCGATACGGACGCTGTTTTCCAAGTCACGACTTTCCCAGTCATAACCAAGATCGGAATCTGCCTGCTCCATCTGTCCCCGGATATTTACAGATGATTTCATCATAACATTAAGGTCAGTACGGAAAGGTTCTATACCTTTATTGGATGCCTCAGCTTCGATTGCTTTGGCATAATTCTGGGAGATATTGATATAGTGAACCGGACTTAAATCATCGTATTCCCACCAGCCTGCCAGCGTAAATGTATCCGTTTTTTCGTATGAAAGGCTATTTTGGTTGCCAACTGTCCAGGTCAGTGTGATCTGGGTGCCCACTTCCGGTGTAACACCAAGTAGTTTCAAGCTGCCGGTATCCATGGTAATCTCCTTTTCACTTTCAGGCATATGTCCTTCTACAGGCTCTGCGTAACTCCATTTGGTACAGTTCTTATCCATGTAGCTCACTTCTGCAGGTGTTTTTGCAAATTTCCCGGTGTTAATGTAGCCAATCACGGTTCGACGTCCGGTCTCCCGAACATTTGGATGGGCTGAAATTGCAGCAATCTGTTCCTCGTTTACCTCTTTGAATGTCCCATGACTGTAACCGCCTATTTGCCGAAACGTATAAGTCTGATAACTATTATTCAAGGATAGTGCTATCGTGAAAAGAGCTGTAAACAGCAAAGTTGTCAGTGCAATGGCAGTGACAGCAATGATATTTTTCTTCCGTGAAGCCTTCAGAGCCCGAAAACTCAGACGACGGATACATTTTTGATTTTTAACCTTCATCTTTGCTGCCCTCCTTTAATTGCGAGTTACAATTTTACCGTCTTCAATCCGTATAATACGGTCTGCCATCTGGGCAATTTCTTCGTTATGGGTAATCATTACCATCGTCTGTGAAAATTTCTGGCTGGTTACTTTGAGAAGACTTAACACATCCTGACTGGTTTTGGAATCCAGGTTTCCGGTTGGCTCATCGGCAAGTATAATCGCAGGTGACGATGCCAGCGCACGAGCAATCGCTACCCTTTGCTGCTGCCCACCAGACAACTGACTGGGCAATGCATCCTGCCTGTCAGAAAGCCCCAGTGTTTCCAGAATATTTTGTACAAAATGCTTGTCAATCTTTTTGCCATCCAGTTCGATGGGCAGAACGATATTTTCATACACATTCAGAACCGGAACCAGGTTATAACTCTGGAATACAAAGCCAATCTTGCGGCGCCTAAAAATGGTCAGTGCTTCTTCTTTTAACGAGAAAATATCCTTTCCATCTACAAAGACCTTACCGCTGGTGGGCCGATCCAAGCCTCCTAACATATGCAAAAGAGTTGATTTTCCTGAGCCGGAAGTGCCGACTACTGCCACAAATTCTCCTTTTTCAACACTTAAGTTTATGCCATCCAGTGCATGAACGGCATTTGGACCTGTTCCATATACTTTTTTCAAATTCTGCGTTTGTAATATTGCCATAGATAGATACCTCCATATAAATTAGAATTTCGCTTCGAGAGATTCTGTGCCGCAAATGCGTCGCATGAGCGACATATTTCTTCTGCATTTGCGTGCGCATCCTCGCAGAGCATTTTTTATTTCATAGGAAATTCTTTTGGATTTCCTATGAAATAAAAAATCTGTATGACAGAGAAACGCCCTCTCTGTTTACATACAGATTATCGCATACAATTCTTTCCACATTCTTTCCGGGATATATCAAAATCTGACAGTTTTGAAAGATTTTTCTTAGATGGAAAGAAAAATGGAAAATGTGGAGCCTTTTCCAGGCTCAGATATTACTTTGATATAACCGCCTTCATGAGAAATAATCTCTCTGGAAAGATACAGCCCGATTCCTACGCCATTTTGCTCCCGTACCTGTTCAGAACGATAAAATCTGGAAAAAATCTGCGCCTGTTCCGCTTCAGAAATGCCGCTGCCGCTGTCTGTTACATCAATGCGGACAAACAGTTCATAAATCTTCACGGTGATGTCAATTCCTCCATGAACGGTATATTTGACAGAATTATCAACGATGTTTCCAAGTGCTTCGGCTGTCCATTTGGCATCAAAGTTTGCTGCTGCATCTGTTTGTTCCAATCGCAGATATAATCCCTTTTGCTTAGCTTTGAAAGAATATTGGTTTACTACATTTTCCAGCGTGGGTTGGAGCTTCTGTTGTTTCACCGATAGAGAAATGATTCCATTTTCTAATCGCGATAACTTTACAAGAGAAGCAATTAAAAAATGAAGTTTTTCTGTTTGTCCATATAGTGCTTCTACATTGCTCCGGGCTGATTCGGGTAAATCTTCTTCTTGTAAAAGCTCGCAGTAAAGAAGTAAATTTGCAATGGGTGTTTTCGTCTGGTGGGAGATATCGGCAACCAATTTTTTGAGTTTATTTTTTTCCTCTTCTACATTTTTTGCTGAGATTGCTGAGGCAGAAAAATAATGAGCAAATTTTGTTTCCAGAGCAGACAACCGGCTTTCGTCAAAGCAATCCTCTGAAAAATGTCCTTTTATTGCAGTATCCAGCATTTTTTCGATTGTATCCATTGTTCTTTTTACGCACCATCTGTATAGAAGAACAAAAATTATTGCACTTAAGATGACAGCAGTACTCAAAATCCATTCCCAGTTATTCATCATGGTTCACCCAGCTATATCCAATACCATAAATGGTTTTAATATAATCCGATGCGTTCAGTTTGTCACGGAGTCGTTTGATTGTTACGGAAAGCGCATTTTCATCCACATACGCTGCTCCATCTGTCCAGACACGATCTACTAGCTCTGAACGCTGCATGACAATTCCCCGATTTTCCACTAACAGGCGAAGCAGCTTCTGTTCTCTTTTGCAATGTAAAGCAGGTCACCTTTCTTTCCTCTAGCTTTCGGATGTTTTCCTCTCACGATCACATGCCCTGATCCTGCTGCATCCCCGGTTTCTTCA
>SFQZ01000210.1 GCA_004562915.1 bacterium | reverse complement strand
AAAATAGAACGGCTTCTAACTGAAAAACCAGACACTTTTAAAAATAACAAAGTTGATGTTGAAACAGTTTCAATAAAGGAAGCCCGCGAATACATACAGTACCTGCAGAGAACAGGATTACCATCTGGAGAAGCGCTTTCTGTTTATTATAAAAAGTTTTCTTTTTCGTATGTAATTCTTATCGTAACTTTTTTGGCAATTGGACTTTCAGGAAGATCCCGCAAAAATGTCATTATAGTAAGTATGATGCTGTCTCTTGCAGCTGCTGTATTGTTTTATGTCCTGCAGATGATTACAATGCTTCTTGCAAAATTCGGTATTGTAACTCCTTTAATGGGAGCGTGGTTTCCTGTTATAGTGTTTATGATAATCAGTTTTGTACTGTTAAAATATTCAAAAACATAAAAAAAATCAGGACGGAAATATGAGTGAAATTTTTGATATAATTCATAAGTGAAGTATCAGATTCAGAGCAGACAAAAAGAGCAGTTCTGAATAGACAGGAACTGCTCTGAATGTGATTCTTCATAATTGTACCAAGTCGCGGACGTTAACCGATAACTATATGGGGATAGTATTCTTCCCTTTTAGTGAAAATGCTGATATCCTGATTGAAAATGAATCATACAAAGCTCTCTTTTTATGCCGATTGTATAAACATAGCCGATAAAAGAGCATGCTTCGAAGACCTTCTTGCGGAGGTCTTCGAAAAAAATATTCAATGAAAAATGTCCTTGATCAGGAAGTGCCATATGTCCTTCCGATGTGTTGCATGCTGCAGCATCCGCATTCCGGACAGATATGAATATCCAGGTTCCAGACTGCTTTCAGAAGCTCTGCCGTGGATAAGTTAGTATAGTTCGCTTTGAAACGCTGGTGACCTTGGAGTTTAAATATCAGTTTCAGGTTTCTGGTCTTATACCGGTTATTCAGAAATCCATAGTACCGGATCTTCTGGAAACCGGATGGCAGCACATGCATCAGGTAGCGCCGGATGAATTCTGTATGTTCCAGAGTGATCTGACGTTTGGGGTCACCGGGCTTTTTTCCTCTGGCAGAAAAAGTGACCGTATCATCAGAAACAGAAAGGATCCGGCTATTGGAAATGGCAATCTTGTGGGTATAACGTCCAAGATATTCAATGGCATTGCCAAAGCCGTTGAAGGTTTCCTTGATGTAGGGACACCAGTCCATCTCATAAAGTCTGTTTTTCCATTCCTTCCAGTGATAGGAATTACGCAGATTTTCACAAGAAGAAGAAAATGCAAGCAAGCCGCTTTCATAAAGCGAGGAAAGGTGTGCCAGATATTTCCCTTTAAATTTGTCTCTTAGGACTTCTGTGCGGATAAAAAAGCTTTTGGAAGATTTTCGTATCTTCCCGTCTTTCGTAAGTCCGCCACCGGAAACGATGCAGTGCATGTGCACATGGTAATCCAGCTCCTGATTCCATGTGTGGAGTACCTGGATGATACCGGGCGTTGCCCCGAGCCACTTCTTGTCGGCAGATAATTCGAGAAGTGTTTCGGCACAGCATCTGTGAAGCAGCCCATACAGTAGCTTTTGATTGCAGTAAATGAGAGGGTTTAACTGATGGGGAAGCGTAAACACCACATGAAAGTAAGGGGTATCGATGACCTCGGATCTTCGTTTATCCACCCAGACCTCCTTCAGGACCGCCTGGCAGTTCGGGCAGTTACGGTTGCGACAGGAATTGTTGTGAAACTCCATGTGTCCACAGTCTGTGCATTGGCTGATGTTACAGCCGAGGCTGCCGGATTTACAGTTCAGTATGGCACGTGCAGCTTTTTCCTGTATTCCTGATATATGAAAATCAGAAGCCAGGAATTCTGAATAAGAATTGAGGAATACCTGCTGGATCTTGGAAGATTTACTCAAGCCCGTCACCTCCCATCATATCAAAAGGACTTTTAATGTTCCGGGAAGCATAAGAGGACAGGTGGACATAAATCACAGTAGAGTTTAAAGATTTGTGTCCCAATAATTCTTTAATGGTAAGAAGGTCGGTACCAGCTTCGTATAAGTGAGTGCCAAAAGCATGGCGAAAAGAATGACAATTCAGTTTTGGATTTAAATCAAGTTTTTTGCGATGCTGCAGGACCTGGTTTGCCAAAATGGCAGTTTTGCATGGCCTGGAGGTATCCTGTTTGGAGGGGAAGAGCCATTTTGTTGGCTTGCCGTAAGCATACCAGTATTCGGTAAGCATATCCAACGATTTTTGGGATAGGATGGCATAACGATCCGAACGGTTCTTGGCCTGGGCGACATGGATGCGCATAGAAGACCGTTTGATGTCAGGATACTTCAGGCTGCAAACTTCACCCACACGCAAACCAGCAGAATACATAAGAGCAACCATGGTTTTTTGCTTTAATGTAGGCAGGGTATTGATAAAAAGCTGCACTTCTTGAGTGGTAGGAACATAGGGAAGATAGGTATCAAATCTTCGCATAGGAAGCTGTGTATTGTCCCATGGTTTGTGAAGGACATACATGGTAAAAAAGCGCAACTGAGAAATGATAGCATTAATGGTGCGATCTGAAAGTGAGCGGGTACTCTGAACCCATTGGATAAACTGACGCATTTCATCCCAGGAGACATCGTCCGGAGATTTATGAATAACGTTCGTCAAAAATTCAAAGTAAGCTTTGATATAGGTAGAGTAACCTGTAATTGTATGGTCAGTAAGACCGCGGAGAGAGATCATCTCTCTGTAAGAATCGAGATATTTGTCCATAATGAACCTCCTAAAAATCTGGTATTTGTGACTTGGAAAGAAAAAACAGGCACAAAAGGAGGTGGACGAATAAAAAAATAAGATATGTAGTTGTTGAGATAACGAAACAGTGATAAACTAAGCATAGCAGTTGGCGGTATAAGTTTGTTGTTGTGGTAGGGGTATCTCAACAATACAACATATATTCAAAAACTGCTATTTCTTTATGAAAAAAGTAGTGGTTTCACGTACTTAGGGCTAGCCGTCGCGCTAGCGACTTGGTACAATCAAAGAAAAAAGATGGGGTTTTTCTATGAAAGCAATTTTAGACTATGCAAGTACAGTAATGGATGTAAGACAGGAAAAGAAGATTCTGCATAAAATGGCGGATATTATCCTACTTGTATTCTTTGCTACGCTTGCAAACGCAGATGATTGGGTAGAAATTGAGGTGTTTGGAAAAGAACACGAAGATTTTTTGCACAACTATCTGGAACTTCCAAACGGAATCCCTTCCCATGATACGATCCAGAGAGTTTTTGCCATGGTGCCCTCTGAATTTCTGGAAAGTTTTCAGCACAGATGGAATGAAATGTTAAGCAGCGATGAGGGGGAGAAAGTAAAGCGTCTGCTTGCGATTGATGGAAAAACCCAGAGAGGGAACGGAAATAAAAACCAGAGAGCCAACCATATTGTCAGTGCGGTAGATGAAAGAGGTTTTTGTCTGGGGCAGAAACGAGTAGAAGAAAAAACAAATGAGATCAGAGCAATACCGGAATTGCTGGATAATCTGAATATAAAAGGGACAATCATAACAA
>SFQZ01000055.1 GCA_004562915.1 bacterium | reverse complement strand
AAATTATATCCTATCTTTTGTATCTCAACATTGGCTATACTGCCATCCTCCAGTTCCACAACAATATCTGTGATAATCAGAGAATTTTCATCTGCAATTCTTATAGAATCATTGGGTAAAACTGACACTATTCTTACGCTTTGATTAATCAATAGTGAAAGAAGTTCATTGAGACGTTCCGGATACAGTTCCGGGTTCAGTATCTCTTTGGAAAAGGAATCATATAACATCTTTATCCCTCGTACACCAGTACAGAAATCGAGAAATTCCTGCTGTTCTTCTTCACACCATTTACAAAAAGTGTTTCGCAATTTCTCGTTATCCTTTATTTCTGTCAAAATTTCCTCTTGCGTGCGAATCATCGGGAAATGCTGCTGCAATTTATTTTTCAAGATATGCCTCCTTAAAGATATGAAAAAATAGATATGATTTTCAATTTCATTGAAAATATAGACTTGATGATCATACAGCATAGATAAGAATATATCTAAGAAATGCCTGTCTTTCTTGTATTGTTGCTATATTAAGCATAGCATTCCGGAGCATAAATTGCAATTAAAAGCGTTCTCTTTATTTCTACAAATATTGCGCTATAAAACGAAGTGTGCATCTCCGGAGGGTTTTTGCATCATTGAAAAGAGGATGGCATCTATATCCATCCCCTTCATTTATAACTGATGTAATTTTATCGAATATCATACACACTTCGAAGCCTCAAACCACCTGCCAACTGCTCAGCGATCTGCGCTCCCATGTCAATCGGTTCTTTTTCTTCTCTGCAGGCCCGTCCCAGGATTTTCACCCGTTTCTCGCCTGCATTCATATCAAAGTAGTTATCTGAAAGGATCAAATCTTCATTTTCGTTCAGGATTTCCACACCTTTCGCATATGCTTCTGCTGTGACAATAATCTCATCACCTTCCACACGACAGGACAGCTTCGGATCCAGATAATGGAAATATTTCGGGTAGGAGAAGATAACCGTTCCTTCTGAAATACGGGTACCATCTTCCCATGCTTCATAGCTTACATACTGACTGAAGTAATCCACCTCAGGAAATTCCACTATATCCAGCCATACACTGGAGAGTGCCGGTATCGCCACCTGTGTTTCTTCCTGACGTACCACAGAACTGTCCGCATTACGCAGTGCCCATTTTACAGTTACCTTTTTATCATTAAGCGTCTCATTGGTCACATTCAGGCGAATAGATTTTTCAAACTCAAAATGCTCACGGTTCATATCTGCTGCTGCAGTCATCCATCCCTGTTCCTCACAGGATATCATCACAGGTGCGAAGAAACGTTTTGCATAATAGTGCAGTGCTTTCCAACGCCCCCAGTAATCTATAGATGACCAGGATGCCACCGGCCAGCAGTCATTCAGTTGCCAGTAGATTGCACCCATACATCTTCCCCTGTTTCTCCGAAAATGTTCCACACCATACTTGATGGCTTCTGCCTGCAGCATCTGAGATGCATACAGAAGTACAGGGAACTGTGTCGGATAACGATAAGTCTGCTGAAGATAATTCAGAATTTTTCCGTTCGCCCCGGCATTTCTCTGATGTTTTTCCATGACATAAGAGAAAATATTCCAGTCGGCAGGATCATCACTGATGGTCTCAATCGTTTTCATGGAGGGGAATGACTGGAATCCAAATTCGCTTGCATATCGGAAGAAATAATTTCGGTAATCAGAAAACGGTTTATTTCCGTGCCAAACATCCCAGTAATGCACATCTCCTCTGTTCGGATCTCGCGGATCGTCAAACGATCCTCCTGAAGAAGGGCTTGCCGGCCAATAGAAGGTATCCGGATCATACTTTTTCAGGACTTCCGGGATCACCCGCTCATACATAAAGAGATAATCTCTCACTTCACTTGGCTTGGATATCCAGTTGCCTTCGCTTACAAATTGCTCCATCTCATTATTGCCGCACCAGAGTCCCAGCGATGGATGATGGCGGAGTCTCTTGATATTATCAACAAACTCTGCCCGGATATTTGCCTCAAATTCCGGCGTCAGATCATATACTGCACAGGCAAACATAAAGTCCTGCCATACCATCAGTCCCAGTTCATCACAAATATCATAGAACCAGTCTTCCGGATAATATCCGCCGCCCCATACACGAACTGCATTAAAATTCGCTGCTTTACACTGCTCCAGAAGTTTTCTGGTGGTACCCGGATTCACTCTTCCCAGAAGATGATCTTCAGGAATATAATCTGCTCCCATAGCAAAAATATCTTTTCCGTTTACCTGATGCGCAAAACTGGTACCCCATTCATCCGGCTCCAAATGCATAGTCATGGTACGAAGTCCAATCTTTTTTGTCCAGACATCTACTTCTTTTCCCTCTTTATACAGGGTAACACTCACTTCATATAAAGGTTGTTCTCCAATACCATTGGGCCACCAGAGCTGTGGATCGGCAATCTCCACATTTTTAGGGGAATCCAACGCTGTCACAACGGTACCGTCCGGAGCTGTTACCTGTACGTTATACGCAAATCCGTCATCTCCACAGCACGGGATTTCTTTTTTCAGATCTTCCGCCGGATTTCTCAGAACAGAAAATTCCAGAGAGACTTTTCCCTCTTCATGGATTTGATGGATCCTTACACTGTCAATTCTTCCTTCTTCCATTCCCATCAGGTATACGGGGCGGAACATACCGGCGTCCGGAAGATGTGCACCCCAATCCCATCCAAACATACAGTGAGCTTTTCGGATATGTACAAAGCCATCCATGGCATCCTCGCTGCCTCTGGTGGGCTGTTTTGCATAAGCTTCTTTAATATACTGCAGCGGAGAGTGGAAATATATCCGAAGCGTATTCTCCCCGTCTGTCAGTACATCTGTCACATCATATTCCCAGATTCGATGCATATTTTCCGCATTCCCCACATGCTTTTCATTGACATAAACATCTGCAATCGTATCAAGACCTTCAAATCTCAACCATACTTTTTTCGATTTTCTCAATTCATCACATTGGAACACAGTTTTATATTCGTAATCTTTCTCCATCAAAACAAGAGCTTTATTTTCATTGTCTTTCCAAAACGGATCTTCCATCTGTCCATTTTCCAAAAGATCCGTATACACAGTTCCGGGTACACTTGCCGGAAACCATGAGTTTTCTCCAACCTGATGCATCTTCCAACCCGTCGTCATATTCTTCATCAGCATACGAAAACCTCCTAAACTGTACTTTTGTTTATATTACAAGCGAGCGGACAAAACCCGCTCGCCAGTCTGTTCCTTTTAGAACAACGTTATACATGTCATGATTCTATCATGGATATCTGTGCATTGCAATGAACATTTCAATATTTTTCCTTCGTCAGATTCTGCATCAAACAGCGATACAGATAAGTTTTATATCTGTCCACATCTTCTTTCTCTGTTTGCAGATTTCGATTCAGAAAAACCCAAAAAGCCGCAAAATTCGACAACATTACACAAGTCTGAATTTCTTCCGGCAATCCGGATCCCAGAATCCCCTTTTCGTTCCATTCATGCACAAAAGTACGGATCGTCTCATAAACAAATTCCGGATTAAAACCGCATTTCCTTACCTCTTCATTAAATGAACTGTTCAATTGCATAGATTCCCGGGCTATATGGCAGAAAATAACTACGGAACCTTCCCCTCGATATATTTCCTCCATCCAATTCAATATTTCTCTGTACTTATCCTGAAAATCAGATATCGACGCAATGCGTTCCTGAATCTTACGGGTCACATTATCTCTCCCATACAAAATTGCTTTGGTAATCATTTCTTCCTTGCTTTTAAAGTATTCGTAAGCGGTACCTTTTCCAATTCCGGCTTTTTCTGTGATTTCCGATACAGTCAGCGTATTTATGGATTTTCCTTCTTCCAGAAGAAGCCTGACCGCCTCATACAGTCTCTCCACCTTATCAGACACAGGATTTTTCTCATCATACTTCTCTGTCTTCATCTATATTTCCTCTTTTAATCTCCTCTTATACTTCCACAGTTTCCGGAATATATTCCTCGTCATCCAGTTCTTCATCCCCGTAAGAATGATATTTCTTTCGGTTCAGAATATCATAGATACACGGCACTACAAACAGAGTCAGAAGAGTTCCATAGAGCAGTCCGCCGATTGTAACCACTGCCATCGGCTGCACCATATCAGAACCCATGCCGATGCCGGCTGCCATAGTAGACAGACCAAGAATCGTAGTCAATGCCGTCATAAAAATCGGACGCATCCTGGTCTTACCCGCCGTGATAATCGCTTTTCTCTTTTCCATACCGCCTGCACGAAGCTGATTTGTATAATCCACAAGTACAATACCATTATTTACGATAATACCACACAGCATAACAAATCCAATCAGCGCAATGACACTCACTTCCTGCCCCGCAATGACCAGACCCAGGAATCCACCGGTAAATGCCAGCGGCATCGTGAACATTACAATAAACGGCGACAGCAGAGACTGGAACTGTGCTACCATGATTAGATAAATAAACACAATAGCAAGACCCATCATTTTCATTACTTCTGTCATGGCTTCCTGAATCGTCTCATCTTCTCCTGTCATTTCCACTGAATAACCATCCGGAACATCATACTTATCCAATTTCTTCTGAACATCATTTCCTACCAAACCTACATTGTATCCGCTGCTTACTTCCGCTGAAACATTGATGTAACGCGACTGATTCTTTCTCTGAATAGAATCCGGCCCTTTTGCCTCCTCAAACGATGCCAGTTCTTCCAACGGAATTTCCTCTGTATTGCCTTCCTGATCCGTAGCTTCAATCATAAAATCTTTTACATCATTTCTTGTATACTCCGTCTGTTTTTCATCGATTACAACCACATCATAATCTTTGATATCTGTAGACAATGTAGTCGCTGTACCACTTTCTGCCAGCTTACTCTGAATCTGCTGATAAACCTGTGCAACCGTAAGATTATGCTCAGACGCAGCTGCTTTATCAATCACCAGACGAAGTTCCTCTGTGGATTCTTCCATACCATCAGAAACCTGCTCCAGTCCCTTCGTATCTTCCAAAATTGCTGCAATATCTTCTGCTATTTCCTGAAGCTTATCTAAATCTTTTCCTTTAATTTGTACCTGGATACCACTGCCTCCAAGAGCTGACATATCCATATTATTGGTGCTGACAACAACCTCACAATCCAGATCTTCTGTTCTCTTTACTATTTCTTTTTCCAGCTGCACACCGCTCAGTTCCTTATTCTCAGACAGAATCAGATATATGGATGATGTATCTGTAGAGCCTCCGCCACCCAGATTCATAAGCGAACTTCCGCCGCCGGCCATAGCACCCATTTCTTCAATATCACTGATATCCTTTAGACGTTCCATGATTTCATCCGTCATATCACCGGTTTCTTCCAGGCTGCTGCCTTTTGGCATGGTAACAGAGATAGAAGCCTGCGTACTTTCCATCGATGGCAGGAAAGCTGTACCTTTTCTTATCGCAAGAAACGCACTGACAATCAGCAGGGCCATTGCTCCTGCAAGAACAATTGCTTTTCTGTTCAGCACTTTTTCCATGATTTTTTCATAAGCTGCTGTCATCCGATCCAGCAGCGGATGCTTTTTCTCTTTTGTTTTCTTAAGAAGTCCTACTGACATGGAAGGCACAAGTGTCAGAGCAATCACAAGACTGGCAAGCAGCGAATACCCAATTGTCAGACCCATTTCCACAAACAGCTGCCTTGTAATTCCTTCTGCAAATATGATAGGAAGGAACACACATACGGTTGTCAATGTTGATGCCGTAATCGCTCCCGCCACCTGACGTGCACCCTGTACTGCTGCTTTCCGAATCGGTACCCCAAGATTTCTCAGACGATATATATTTTCAATCACTACGATCGAGTTATCCACCAGCATACCAACACCCAGTGCTAATCCTGACAGGGAAATAATATTCAGGCTGATTCCGGTAAAATACATCAACACGACTGCCCCCATCAGACTGATCGGAATAGCGAAGGCAACAATTACCGTAGGGCGAACATCCTTTAAAAACAGGAACAAAATAATGATTGCAAGAATCGCGCCGGAAACAAGATTTTTCAGTACGGAATTCACAACCAGATCTATGTAAACTCCCTGATCCATCAGTGCTGTAATATGAAGTCCGTCTGTCTCCTCCATCAGTTCTTCAAACTTGTCCTTGATTCTGTTAGAAACTTCACCCGTAGAATATCCTGTCTGTTTCTGCATGGAAAGAAGTACTCCGGGTTTGCCATTAATTCTTGCGTATACATCAGAAGAATTGTCTGTTACGACCACATCCGCCACATCGGAAAGTTTGATCGGATCTAATCCATCCAGTCCCATATCAAACAGCACCAGATCTTCCATATCTTTTGTATCTGTAAACTTATCACCCACACGGACCAAATACTGGATTCCTTCTTCCGTCACATACCCTGCCGGCATGCTGAAATTCTGCGCTGTCAGAAACTTGGAAATCAAATCCGGTGTCACTTTATCATCCAGCTTTGCACTGTCCAGTGCTTCATCTTCTTTTTCTTCCAGCTGTTTTTTTCCTTCTTCCAGCTGTGCCTTACCCTCATCAATCTTACTCTGTCCGGAAGTCAGCTGTGTCTGGGCAGATGCCATCTCAATCGTAGCATATATTTCTTTTTCATTCAGTGTGGCAAGTGCCTGCTCCAAAGTCACCTTTCCACTGGCTATTTGCTGTTTTGCACTGTTAATCTGATTTTTAGCGGAAGCAAGCTGAGCTTTTCCCGCAGCAATCTGGGCTTTTCCGTCCGCAATTTGTGCCTTCCCATCCGCAATCGTTTGGTCATCAGGAAGCTGTGCCTGAGCCGCCTCCACTTGAGTGATTCCGCTGTTTACCAAATCAAGATTTGCATTCATCTGCGTAATTGCCGCATCGATAGCTTCCTCCGTATAGGAGTTAAGTCCCAGACTGCCAAGCTGTGTCGCCAGCTCTGCTTCCGCTGCCTCTATCTGAGCCCGCAAATATTCTGCTGTTTCCTGATCACCGGTTGCTTCTGCCTGACTCAATTGCTCTTTCAGTTTCAAATATCCCTTATACTCTTCACTGTTTTTCAATGCTTCCAGACTGGCAATACCCGCCTCAAGCTGGGTTTTCTGCGTATTTAACTCAGAAAGCTTTTGCGGAAGTGTAGTCTTCGCCTGTTCCGCCTCAAGCAACTGTTGCTCCTGCTTTGCAAGCTCCTGCTCACTCTTGATAAGCTCCGCTTCACTTTCCTCAATCTGTACCAGTTTATTATCCAGATCCATCTCTGACTTCAGCACATCCATCTGCTTGGACTGAAGCTGCGACTTTGTTCCTGAAAGTTGTGAAGCCATGGCTGTCTTTCCACTTTCCATCTGCGCTTTTCCACTGTCCAGTTCTGCCTGCGCATTGTCCAGTTCACTTTCCGCATCTGCCATTTCTTCACGGGCATCAGTAAAAGAGACTCCCAGTGCATCCGTAATCTTGTTATTCACACTCTTGATCTTATCCTCACGGATGATCACCTGCACACTTTCTTCCACTTCACCGGAAGTGTTAACAGAAGCTACTCCTTCCAGACTCTCCAGTTCTGACATCAATTCATCATTTACCAGACTGGTGATCTCTACACTGTCCATATCATCCTGCTCAACCGCAGCAATCATGACAGGCATCATACTGGGATTCAGTTTCATAATAATAGGATTTCCAATACTATCATCCCAGTATGATTCAATCTGATCCAGATTTTCTCTCATCTCCAGGCTGACAGAATCCATATTGGTACTCTGGGAAAATTCCAGAATAACCATAGATACATTTTCACTGGAAACGGATTGAATATTTTCTATGTTACTGACAGTAGCCATCGCCTGCTCTACAGGCTTGGTCACTACTATCTCCACCTCCTCGGGGCTTGCCCCCGGATAAGTTGTCATTACCAATGCGTATGGCAGATTCATGTTCGGCAGCAGATCTGTTGTCATATTCATAAACGATACAACACCAAGAATCAGAACCAGCACAATCCCTACCATAACTGTATATGGTTTCTTCACACTGAACTTTGATAACATATACTCTCCCCTTATTCCTTTATTTTCCGACCGACTGGTCAGTACCGAATGAAGTATAGCATACTTGAAAAATAAAAAAAAGACCTTCTCGGGTCTTTAGAAAAATTTCATATTTTAGTCCGGATGATCCTCCCCGGTAATATCCGCCTGTCGACAACTGATCTAAGAGGAAACCATATTATTTCGTTGCGGAGGTAAATAATACAGTAAATCAGCAATTACCGGGAATCGTCACCCTACCGTTTAATCACTGCATAAATCCAGTATAAGGCTTCGTAACAATTCGCTCCTGCTACGAACATTCCATAGTGGAATAAAAAATGTCCGCTTTCGACAGAAAAGCAGACATCATTTTTTCACTCATTGAAAAATAGGATGTAAAACTTTACTCGGAAGCTCTAACCTTATCACACAACAAGCAGGTTTCCTGACTTACAGTTCATCAGTCGGCCCTCCTTCTCATACCTGACGGTACAATGGATAACTTTGGGCTTTCCTCCCTGAATACAGTGACCGGATCGCTCAGGACTCTCACCTGATTCCCTCTCTCACCAACAGATTCAATCTGTGGATGCACTTGAAATGTTTCTATGGAATTTATACATTTATTATAATAGCAGTAAGGTTCCGTTTCGTCAACCCTTCCTGTTACATTTTTTACAATTAAAGAATCCTTAAGTTACTGTCCATTCCATGTCCAGCAACAGCCTCAAAGCAAACAGGTGCTCTTTACGAGCACCTGTCCGTTTCCTGTATATACTTTTTAGTTTCTTATAAGCAATTAAATATTGATTAGCCTCTTACTTCTTTTACCAGTTCTACGGCTTCTGCTGTCAGAGCTTTGATCTTATCAAATTCTCCTGCTTTCACCATGTCGCCTTTTACCATCCAGCTTCCGCCGCATGCTACGATTTTCTTGAAGCTCAAGTATTCTTTCAGATTCTTGGCACTGATTCCGCCTGTAGGCATGAATTTGATGTTGGTATATGCAGCTGCCATAGCTTTCATCATTGGGATTCCGCCAGCCTGCTCAGCCGGGAAGAACTTCAGAACTTCCAGACCTCTTTTTACTCCCTGTGCAACTTCAGATGGAGTGATACATGCCGGTACTACCAGAATACCTTTTCCCAGGCAATAATCAACGATTTCAGGATCAAATCCCGGGCTTACGATAAATTTTGCACCTGCTGCTACAGCACGGTCAACCTGTTCTGTAGTCAGAACAGTTCCTGCTCCGATCAGCATTTCCGGAAACTTCTCACTCATAATACGGATTGATTCTTCTGCCGCTGCAGTACGGAAAGTAACCTCCGCACATGGAAGTCCACCTTCACAAAGAGCTTTTGCCAGAGGCTCAGCGTCTTTTGCATCTTCCAAAACTACTACCGGTACTACACCCAATTTTGATACCTGTTCTAATACTTCATGCATTTTAAATTCCTCCTTTTCCATTTCATAGTTTTCGCTTGATAAATAAACCATATCGTTTTATTTGCTTGAGTTTCATATTGTGGAACTCGATTTTGTATTATGAAACTCTTTATTTTCATTATACTCACCATCCAATAAATGTCAATACTAAATCCACCAAAAAATTCACCGTTGCTACCTTCTTATAAAAGTGATACAATAGCGGCAGAAAAATTGTAAAAAGGTGAGCAAATGGAAAATAAAAACCCTATTCAGGTGGCTGACAGGCTTTTCCTTGTGTTGGAGACACTGGCCGATGCCGGACCTCTCCCACTAACGGATCTGAGCCACCGTCTTGATTTAAATAAAAGTACCGTTCACCGTCTTCTCACTTCTCTAGTGTATCTGGGCTATGTGAAACAGGATACGGAAACAGGTAAATACTACCTCTCTTTCAAAATTCTTTCCTTATCCAATCGACTCCTGGAAAAAATGGATATTCTGGACACCGTTCGGCCGATTCTTCGGCAGATTTCCAGTGAAACTGGTGAGACTGTACATTTCGTACAATTAGATGGCAATGAAGCGGTATATATCTGCAAAGAAGAATCAACTCTGAACTCTGTACGCATGGTTTCTAAAGTAGGAAGCAGGATTCCTTTATATTGCTCCGGTGTGGGCAAAGCTATGATGGCAGATCTATCTGCCGAAAAAGTAAGACAGATCTGGGAAACAAGTGAAATTAAAAAGTATACCTCTCATACCATTACAAGCTACGATGCTTTTTGGGAATGTCTGAAGCAGGTTCGCAGACAGGGATATGCAGTGGATGACGAGGAAAATGAACTTGGTGTGCGCTGCATCGCGGTTTCTCTCCCCGATTATTCGGGAGTCTGTCGTTATGCCATGAGTATCACCACTCCGGTCACCCGAATGTCTGATTCACGTATCCTCGAACTGGCAGAAGTTCTTTTAAAAGTGAAAGCCGACTTTCATCACTGAAAACCGACTTTCATCGCCATCAGGACAGGACGAGTGATTCCTTCCCCTTGGTTGGGATGCCTGAGAGAATACAGCACATCCATAATAAAAATGATCAAAAGAGCCATACACAGAATAGCACGTGTATGGCTTTTCATTTGCTGAATTTTCCGTTCCATCCATGGGGCAATCCCATATACCAAAATCAAACCGCCCAGACCAAACACTAAAAGCCCGATCAGACATACTCTGCCCTTGATCTGAAAAATATATTCACTATAGTCCCACCATTTTTCATGAAACACCGTCTCCAAAAACCATCCTGTCACATATTCAACCACACCACATACTCCCATAATCATGAAAAAGAGGAGCACCGGTCTGTCCAAATATTTCTTCAGATATATAAGAATTAACACACCGCCTGTCCCATAAATAGGAAGCCACGGGCCATACAAAAATCCTCTATTGACAACTATATGTTCTTCCGCCAGATGGTAGATCACTTCCCATGCCCATCCAATCATGGAAAATGCAAAGAAAAGAAGAATTTTCTCTGTTATTGTCCTGATTTTATTTTCCATAACCACGAACTCCCCTTTCCTGAAGTTTTGAAATATACATTCTCATCAGCATTAGAATATCCAAAATTTCTTGAAATAACAGAAAAGAAAACGAAAGAATTTATGAAGTCCGCATTACAGTTTATTTACTATCCGGAGGGTTTTTATATCATAGAAAAATCTTAAAACTTTCCAATGATATAAAAAGATGAGGATTCCACACATATGGATATCCTCATCTTATATTTTTCAAGTATGGTTCCGTTACAGAAATCCCTTTATACAAACTGATTCTTCCCAGCATCATAGAAATAATCGATCAGATTCAGTTTTCTTTCCAGTTCTTCCTGGTTCAGCTGTTTATCTTCACAAAGTTCAGACAGGCTGGGATAATAATCTCGCAGCTGCGTGTTGACAAAACTCAAAAGCATTACCGGATCTTTGGGAATCATAATAAAGCAACCTCCTTATGGGCTTTAAATTGGTATCTTTCATATTATACAGCCTGTGCGGATGCTGTCAACTCCCCATTTTCCAAATCCAGAACAATCGTGTCACCTGTCTCCACTTTTCCACCGAGAATCATTTTTGCCGCCAGTGTTTCCACATTTTTCTGCAGATATCGTTTCAGCGGACGTGCACCGTACACCGGATCATAACCACCTTCAATCACAAAATCTTTTGCTGCCGGAGTAAGGCGGATAGCAATCTGCTGATCTTCCAGTCTGCGATTCAGATCCTTGATAAGCAGATCCACAATACCACCGATATTCTCTTTGGTCAACGGTTTGAACATAATCATCTCATCCAGACGGTTCAAAAATTCCGGACGGAAATGAGCACGCAGATCATTATTGACCATCTCAATGTTCTCCGGACGGATGCTGCCATCCTCCTGAATCCCATCCAGCAGATAGGACGAACCGATATTAGATGTCATGATCAAAATCGTATTCTTAAAGTCCACAGTTCTGCCTTGGGAATCTGTGATACGTCCGTCATCCAGTACCTGAAGCAGTACGTTAAATACATCCGGATGAGCTTTCTCAATCTCATCAAACAAAACTACGGAATACGGTTTCCTACGCACAGCCTCAGTCAGCTGTCCGCCTTCCTCATAACCCACATATCCCGGAGGTGCTCCGATCAGACGGGACACGGAATATTTCTCCATGTACTCACTCATATCGATACGCACCATATTATTTTCATCATCAAACAGGGTCTGTGCCAGTGTTTTGGCAAGCTCTGTCTTACCAACACCGGTAGGTCCAAGGAACAGGAAAGAACCGATTGGCTTTGTCGGATCCTTGATACCGGCTTTGGAACGGATAATGGCATCTGTCACTTTCGTAACCGCTTCATCCTGTCCGATCACTCTTTTATGAAGCTCATCTTCCAGATGCAGAATCTTTGTTTTTTCTCCCTCTGTCAGTTTTGCCACAGGGATTCCTGTCCACCTGGAAATGATTCTGGCGATCTCCTCATCCGTCACACTCTCATGTACCAGGGAAAGATCCTGATTCTTCACTTTTTCTTCTTCGATCTCCAACTGTTTCTGCAGCTTCGGAAGCTCGCCATACTGCAGCTCTGCCGCTTTGTTCAGATCATATTTCTGCTGAGCAAGCTGAATCTGGCGATTCATCTCCTCAATCTGTTCTCTCAAAGAAGACAGTTTTTCAACAGAGTGTTTTTCATTTTCCCACTGTGCCTTCTGAACATTGAATGCGTCTCTGTATTCTGCCAGTTCTTTCTGAAGTTCTTCCAGACGTTCCTGGCTGAGGCGATCCGTCTCTTTTTTCAGAGCAGCTTCCTCAATCTCCATCTGCATGATCTTTCTCTGCTGTTCATCCAGTTCAGACGGAAGAGAATCCATCTCTGTTTTTATAAGAGCACACGCTTCGTCCACCAGGTCAATGGCCTTGTCGGGAAGGAACCGGTCTGAAATATAGCGATTGGATAAAGTAGCCGCAGCTACCAGTGCACCGTCTGTAATTTTTACACCATGAAAGACTTCATATCTTTCTTTCAGTCCACGGAGAATGGAAATCGTATCCTCCACACTTGGTTCATCCACCATAACCGGCTGGAATCTTCGTTCCAGAGCCGCATCCTTTTCAATATACTGCCGATATTCATCCAGAGTTGTGGCTCCAATACAATGCAGTTCTCCACGGGCCAGCATAGGTTTCAGCATATTGCCGGCATCCATAGCACCGTCCGTCTTGCCGGCTCCAACGATCAGATGAAGTTCATCGATGAAAAGAATAATCCTTCCTTCACTTTTTCTGACTTCTTCCAAAACGGCTTTCAGACGCTCCTCAAATTCACCTCTGTACTTGGCTCCTGCCACCAAGGCACCCATATCAAGAGAAAAAATCGTTTTGTCTTTCAATCCTTCCGGCACATCTCCCCGCACGATACGTTGAGCAAGACCTTCCACCACTGCTGTCTTACCTACACCTGGTTCACCGATCAGAACCGGATTATTCTTTGTTTTACGGGACAGGATACGAACCACATTTCGAATTTCACTGTCTCTGCCAATCACCGGATCCAGCTTTTGATTTCTCGCTTTCTCCACCAGATCCTGACCATATTTATTTAAGGTATCATACGTCGCTTCCGGATTATCCGTTGTTACTCTCTGATTTCCTCTGACTGTACTCAAAGCCTGAAGGAAACGTTCCCTGGTAATACCATACTCCTGGAAAATCTTTTTCATGGACGGGCTAGGGTATCGCAGCAGTGCAAGAAACAGGTGCTCCACGGATACGTACTCATCCCCCATGGCTTTTGCCTCATCCTCGCCGTTTACGAGAGCTTTGTTCAAATACTGACCGATATATACCTGACCGCCGGATACTTTCACACGGGCATTCAGCGCATTCTCAACATTATTCAGAAAATGCTCTTTGTTGATTTCCATCTTTTCAACCATTTTTAAAATCAGACTGTCATCCTGATGCAGAAGATTATAGAGAAGATGCTCCTGCTCAATCTCCTGATTACCGAACTCATATGCGGTCTTTTCCAGATCCTGAACAGCCTGTAGAGATTTCTGCGTAAATTTGCTGATATTCATATACACTCCTCCTTTTTCATTTTCAGCAAATCCAGGCATATGCCCGATTGACTGAAAAAATCTATGACAATTTTTGAGGTTATTTGTTCTATTCGAAATATAACATACCACACATTGTTAGCACTGTCAAGAGGTGAGTGCTAATTTCTTCTGACAATTTATTTCTTCACCTTTTTCCTACAATTCTAATACTTCCACTTTACATCGTTGTACTTTTTTCTCCTTATCATACCCGATTCCAACTGCCAGCACACGCCCCGTATATTTTATTTTCTCACCTATTTTCCCCTGAAATTTCAGTGCATACTTCTTCTCTTTTATCTGTTGAATTGCCTCTTCTGGTGTATGATTCACTTTCAATTCCAGTATAATACCATCTGCACTGTAATCTATTTCCGGATAAAAAATGAAATCAACATATCCAACTCCTGCTTTATCTTCGCGCTCCACACGATATCTGTCACGTGCCGCCAGGTTAACCAGATTTACCACTGCTGTTAAATCTGTCTCATTATTATAACTTAATAATTGAAGCGAATGCAAACAGATACACGTTTGTCTGGCGGGGAAGTATAAACTATCATCTTGCCGGTCTTCTGGACACCATAGACGCCCTTTACGCAAAGTACAACGCATTTCTGCAGGAGAACGGATATGGACCGAAATACGACCTTGGAGAAGCCCGGAGGTTCGTGATCGAAGGGATGGAAAAGGTCAGGAAATTGATTGAGGAAAACAGACAGCGGAAGCTGACAAAGCATAAGCCAGAGATCCAGAAGCTTTATGAGGAGTTGGAAGAATGCGGCAAGCGCCTTATGGAATATAAGGAATGTTTTGAGATCATGGGAAAAGACCGTAACAGCTATTCCAAGACGGATCCGGAAGCAACATTTATGTGGATGAAAGAGGACTATATGCTGAACGGGCAGTTAAAGCCGGCATACAATGTCCAGATTGCAGTAGAGAATTACTTTATTGTCCACAGTTATGTGAGCAGCGACCGGACAGACTATAACACGTTGATCCCTGTTTTGGAAAAGCATCAGAGAGCATTCGGGGATACACTGGAAGCACTTACTGCCGACAGCGGCTACTGCAGTGAAAAGAACCTGCTGTATCAGAAGGATCCAAGGCAAACATCCAGAGCGCGACGGGAATCCTGAAACGCCAGACACGCTCAATCCAGACGGAAGGACATTTCGGGGACATTAAGGAAAACGAGGACTTCCGGCGGTTCAACTATCGGTCAGCGGAAAAAGTATATAAAGAGTTTATGCTGTATGCAATCGGCCGTAACATCATGAAATACCATCGGTTTCTACATCATGAAATCGAAAAATATGAAGGAAAAAAGGAGCAGAAAGCAGCTTAGTCAAAGGAGCGCTTCTCAAAGTCCAAACAAGGGGATTTTGCGCCCTAAAACAGATAATTATAGAAGAAGGAGACAGTCCGTAGAAATTCAGCGCCTTGAAAAAGTCTGAATTTCTGCCGGACTGTCTCCGCCACACAGACAATCTCCAGTTCCTGTTCCACAAGATGAGCAATCGCCCCTTCGCTGTACGCATAGTGAATAATATGGGGCTGTATATCCAATTGTGCAAATAAAGTCGATAGCTGACGATACATAGGATAATCCTTCCTATAACAAATCAGAGGATTATCACATAAATCCTGTGCATCAGTAAATTCACTTGTTCTTGGAAGCAGCTCCGATGCTGCAGGTAAACTTTCCGTACAATACCTGACAATCATCAGCACTCTGTTCTGTTTTCACGGCTGTCTGATGATCATGCGAAACACACTTCAGGGTATGGGCTACAGTATCCATGCGGTCTTAAGCGGTGTGGGAGAACTGATTGGCAGAAGTCTTGGAGGCTGGCTGGCTTCGGCTGCACTAGGCTTTACCGGTATCTGCCTGGCCAACCCCATTGTATGGCTGCTTGTTCTGATTTACTGCAGCATCATGACAGCACATTTTCTGCGTCAGCGGCTGCTTACTCATGATAAAAAACCTCTGCAATAGGAGAATCCTTATCCAGGACAATCATATTTTCGCCATCCTTAAGGGTTGCTTTCACAGCATCCAGCTGTCTTACAAATCCATAAAAATCTGCTTTGCTTTCATCATTGTAGGCACTGCTGAGAATTTTCATATATTCTGCCTCACCTTCCGCAATAGTCGTATCCGCCTGTTTCTGAGCCTGAGCAAGAAGAACCGTCACCTGCTCATTTGTATCGTTCTTGATCTCCTGTGCTTTCTGTTCTCCCTGGGCAGTATAAGATGCTGCAATATTATTTCTTTCAGATATCATACGATTGTATACTGCATCTTTATTTTCATCCGGGAGATCCAGCATCTTTGTTTCAATTTTTTCCACTTTAATACCATAAGACTCCAGATTTGTTCCCAGTTTCTCAGTAAGCAGATTTGCCAGTTCTCCATCCCTTCCCGAAATCACTTCTTCCTGACTTAAACTACTGATTACGTTTTTCAAAGCATTGTACACATTTGAACTGATTCGTGATTCTGCATTTTGTTCAGATCCACTCAGCTTTTGAATAAACTTTACCGGATCACTGATTCTCCACAATACAAAACAATCGGAAATCATAGATTTCTTATCCGAAGTCATGACATCACTGGCCGGAAGATCACTTAACTGTATTTTTGAACTGATGGCTGTTTCTGTCTGAATAAACGGAATTTTCCAGCTTAATCCATTTTGCGAACCATCATTTTCTTCTACACGCACAATCTTACCGAATTGTTTGATTACCCGATATTCTCCCGGTTTTGTTACAACCGTTGCTGACAAACCTAAAATCAAAGCCAAAACCGCACAGGGAATTATAATCATTTTTTTCTTCATAGTCATTCCTCTCCTTTTGTATCCGTCACTTTACCATTTTCTACTGTAGCGAACGGCTCCAGCGGAAGTATCGTCTGGGTGGAACCATCTGTAATATAAATATCCATATTAGGCAGCACTTCCTCCATTGTCTCATAAAACATACGTTCTTTTGTGATCAAAGGGAACTTAATATATTCCTCATACAGAGAGTTAAATCGTGCTACCTGTCCTTCTGCCTCTGCAATCAGTGCTTCTTTCTGAGCCTGGGCATCTTTTATGATTTTATCTGCCTGTGCATTTGCTTCCGGTATTCTGGTATTTGCATCCGCATTCGCATTGTTAATAGCTGTCTCCATCCCCTGCTTTGCATCTTCCACATTTTTAAAAGCCTGTGCCACTTCCGTTGTAGGAACTTCCGCATCCTGAATCACCGCATTGGTAATCTGAATACCGATATCCTCCAGTTCCATCCTCTCCTGCAGCTTCGTTTTGATTTCTGACTGAATTGCATATTTTCCGGTAGTCAAAACTTCATCCACACCATGACTGCCTACCGTATCACGTATGTAACTTTGCGCCAGATTTTTCACAATCACTTCCGGTTCTTCGGAAGCATAAAAATACTTGATGGGATCTGAAATCTGATATTCAAAATAAAAGTCCACATTCACAAAATTGTAATCACTGGTAATCATAAAGGATTCTTTATCTATGGTTTCATCCGTCTCAAGACTGTATCCTACGGCAAACTGTTTTGATGCTTTACTTACTTTATACACACTCTGAATATAGGGAATTTTGAATTTAATGCCCGGTGTTTCCACAACCTGAACATATCCAAAGGTTTGTACCACCGCATATTCATCCTCCTGCAGAGAATAAATAGACTGCAGTGCAGTAATCCCTGCAAAAATTCCAACCGCTGCACCGACTGTTATTCTCCTGATCTTTCCCAAATTCACTTTTCTCGAATTGTGCTGATTTTCTCTCATCGGCTGCATACCGTTTTGTTTTTTTCCTTCAAACATAATTATTTCCTTTCTCTTTCCTGCATCTGTAAGTTACGGTTTCTATACTGTTCTATAAATTTAGTAATACCTCCTTCCTTTATCCGAATAAATACTTTTGAGTATGCTAAGTTCTCTCCGTTGCCATGCGATTCTGTCCAAAGAGTTTTATAGAACAAATTGTGCATCCCCCGAAGGGTTTTTATATCATAGCCTATGATATAAAAAAAAGACTTTTATCATGACATTTGCCACAATAAAAGTCTTGCTATCTCATTTGTTACGGATGCCTCTCGACATCGAATGACGGTCGCAAATCCATCTTTTCAGATGTTTAGCTACTCCCTTTTACTTGTATGAACATACAATAACACTTTGTTATTATTTTGTCAATGTATTACCAGAAGATTTCTCAATATCTTTGTACATGGAAAATACAGCCCTTCAGCGCTCTTGCCGCCGCAATCGGATCTGCTCCTAATACAATCCTGTGAGATGGATCCAGATTGATACCGATCATCGGATCTGTTGCATTTCTTAATTTCAGCAAAGTTTCTGCAGACCATACCATAATTCTCATTCTTCTTTTTTTCAAGCTCTCCCATAAATTCTTTTCGTTTGCCTTCATCAACCAACAGTTCTGCCGCGTTACAGTGCTTACTTTTCACAGAAAACATATTTTCCTGCTTTGATCGCTGCCATTACATACTGTTCATGAAACGGATCTATAGTAGTGACAATAACTGCATCAACATCATCCGAAGCAATCATTTCTTCGCCATCTGCGTCCTGTACATGGAAGCGTATTTCCCATTCAGTGCCATCAGTTCTTCATGATTTCCTTTCTCTGTGATCTGTCCGTTTTCTAATAAAAGAATCAAATCGGAATCCTTAATCGTTGATAAACGATGTGCAATGATAAAAGAAGTCCTTCCAGCTGTCATCTGAAGCACCGCATCCCGGATCCTCTGTTCTGTCACAGTATCCACAGAACTGGTAGCCTCATCCAGGATCAGGATCGGGGCATCTGTCAGCATGGCACGTGCGATAGTCAAAAGCTGTCTCTCTCCCTGACTGAGTTCCGTTCCACCCTGAGTGAGCACTGTATCATACCCTTGTGGAAGCCTTTTTATAAATGCATCCGCACCAACTGCTCTGGCTGCAGCTTCAATCTCCGTAATATCCGTCTCATTTCTTCCTTAACTGATATTCTCACGGACAGATGCGGCAAACAGAGCCGAATCCTGCAAAACAACACCGAAAGAATTTCTCAGATCCTTCATACGGTACTCCCGCAGATCATGTCCATCCAGCAAAATTCTCCCTCCGGTAATGTCATAGAAACGGGTTACAAGGTTGATGATCGTTGTTTTTCCGGCTCCTGTAGTCCCTACAATGGCAGTTCTTGTACCAGCAGGTATTTTCAGGGAAATACTTTTCAGTATCGGCACCCCTGGCATATACCCAAATGTCACATTCTGCAGTTCGAACTCTCCTTTTGGCGATACAAGAGGACGTGCATCCGGCGCATCCTGTGGTTCCGGCAGTTCATCCAGAATATTCAGAATCCTTTCCGCACCAGCCACAGCCGTCTGGAAATTATTATAAATATTTGCCATATCTACAAATGGACGTGAAAATTGCCGTACATAAAGGAGAAAACTCGAAATCATCCCAATCGAAAGTTCTCCATTCACTGCCATCACCCCACTGACAATAGATATACCCACATAACTCAAGTTGTTGACCACATTGGTCAGCGGCATCAAATAACCGGACCAGATCAGGGCGCGGGTAGCCGTTTTACACAGTTCTTCATTGCTCTCTTCAAATTGTTCAATCACATCCTCCTCACGGCAAAAAGCTTTTACAATATTTTCACCGGAAATTGTTTCTTCAATCTGACCGTTTAATTTCCCGAGAATCTTCTGCTGTCTGGAAAACAACTTCCGTGTATGTGAGGTCACTGTTCGGGTCAGAAGAAAAATCAGTACCACTCCCACTAAAGAAACCACCGTCAACAGCGGGCTGAGAGACACCATAATACCAAAAATGCCGATAATCGTGAATACATATGTCAGCATCTGTGTCAGAGAATTGGAAATCGTTGTGCTGATATTATCTACATCATTTGTCAGACGGCTCATCAATTCTCCGTGCTGTCGTCTGTCAAAAAAGGTAAGGGGCAGTTTCTTCATAGCATTAAACAAAGTGATACGTATTTGACAGATCATTCTCTGTCCGACAGAAGCCATAAGAAACCATGAGAGCCTATTCCCTGTACCGTTCCATTTTCAAGGCAAAGAATACGATCCGCCCTTCTGACTGTGGAAATTCTCTGACTGATCAATAGCACTGTCACTTTCTGAAAGCACTGGTGCAATCATCCAGGATCAGCACTTTGGGATTCCGTACCAAAGCTCTTGCCAGAGCAAGACGCTGCTTTTGTCCTCCGGACAAATTCACTCCTCCTTGTCCCAACAGGGTATCATATCCATTTTCTGTCTGCATAATAAAGGAATCCGCACAGGCAACTTCTGCCGCCTGTTTCATTTCTTTCTCTGTCGCTTCCTTTCTTCCCCAACGGAGATTTTCAAGAATCGTTCCCTAAAACAAAAGTGCTTTCTGTGGCACAACAGCGATTGCTCTGCGAAGCTCTTTTTCATCCATCTGTTTCACATCCATGCCGTCAATACATACTTTTCCCCGGGTAGCATCATAAAATCTCGGTACCAGATTGACAAGCGTGGATTTTCCTGAACCTGTAGAACCTATGATACCAATCGTTTCTCCCGGATGTACGCCAAAACTTACATGACTCAATGCCTCATTTCCTGATCCTACATAAGAAAAAGAAACATCCTCAAACGTAACTTCTCCCTTCCAGTCCGGTGTAATCGGTTCGTCAGCCATTTTCTGTGCAGGTTCTTCCTCCAATACCTCCTGAATACGTCCGGAGGATGCCACCGCGCGCACTGCCGAATTTAAAATATTGGAAATCATGCCCAAGGCAAATAAAATCTGCGTCATATAATTCACAGATGCCATCAGACGACCGATCTCCATACTGTCCTGATTCCGGGACAGCCATAAAAGCACCACAATCCCAAAATTTACAGTCAGATTGATCAGCGGTCCGAACACTGCCATCACCCGCATGGCAGAGGTACCGGCTCCCGCCAGCTCCCGGGCAGCGTTTTCAAACTTTACCTGCTCCTGACTTTCAGCATTGAATGCTTTCACTACTCGGATTGAAGAAAGAAATTCCCTGCTGACATTATTCAATCGGTCAAGTTTTCCCTGAAGGATTCCGAACAACGGATATCCCAGTTTCATATTTGCAGCGACCATTCCAAAAGCTGCAACAAGAATCACAACCAGAACAGGAATCTGCTGCGGTGTCTGAACAATAACCAGAACAATAGCACCAATGCAGGTGATCGGTTCTTTTACCATGATACGCATACATCCATTAATAGACTCCTGAACCTGTGTCACATCATTGGTAATTCGTGTAATGATGGAAGCCAGCTGCAGGCGGTCAATATTTTCAAGTGAAAGATTCTGTACTTTCCGGAACATATCCGACCTCATTTCTTTTCCGATGGTCTGCGAAGTCCTGCTGGCAAACAGATTGCGCATTACTGCTCCAAAGGCACCCACCAGCGCAATCATAAACATGATGACCCCATATGATAAAATCCTTCTCACGTCTGTATTTTTTACACCATCATCTACAATGTGTGACATAAATGTGGGCTGCAAAAGATCCGCCATAGCTTCCACTGTCAGGAAAAATAAAGCAGCGCAGAAAGAACCCAGATGTCGGCGAATATATCGAATGATCAGTTTCATTTTCTTTTCCTCCTTTGCCCCAATTTAAAGACCTCAATTTTGGAAAGTAAGCCGAACCGTCCGAATACAGAAAATACTCCATTATCCAGCAATAATACTATTATGTACCATGTTCGTAGTAGTTTTCATAGAACAGTGGGAACAGACGAAAGAGCATATTCCCGCACTTTGGGGCCTTATTCTATTATGGCCATGTTGATGGTCTACTGTCTGAGAAACGTAAGCCTGACAGGCTCTTCTCTTGGAATCCCCGAAGCGATTGCAATCCTTCTTGTCGTAATCATGCACAAATGGAAACACAATACACTATTGTCCATTGTCAGCGGAACGCTCTGCTATATGTTTTTGATCCAGGTAATCTTGGTTAAAAAAAATTTCTCTTTTTAAAGTAAATTATTTCGAGAACTACAATCAGAATCGCTGCAAGAACAACCATAGGATATCCATATTTCCAATGCAGTTCCGGCATATTGGAAAAATTCATACCGTACCAGCCTGTCAGAAGTGTAAGGGGCAAAAACAAAGTGGTAACAACGGTAAGAATACACATAATTTTATTCTGACGTGCATCCTGCAGCGATTGATACAATTCCCGAAGCTGCAGAATGTTTTCCCTTAACAGCTGTACATGATTCTGAAGCCGTTCTGTCCTGAGCGCATATCGATTCCACTGCTCTGCGCTCTTGATCAGAATCATACTATCATGGGACTGTATCAGATCGCCTATGGCTGTCAACTGCTCATAGTATGCATTCAGTTCTGAAAGCTTCTGCCGATATTTTGTAAGCACAGCAAAGAAATCATTTACACTGCCATGCAGCAGCGTATCTTCCATCTCTTCCATCTCTTTTTCCAGATGAGAAAGATAAAGGGTATCCGTCTCAATCATCTGTTCCATCAACTGCAAAAGGATCAGATCCGATGACTTCAGATTCTGAAATCTATCTGTATGTTTTTCCACCCATCGTTTCAAATCTCCGGTTTCTTCTATCAGGTAAAGTGTATTTTCTGTCAGATAAAATCCAACGGAAATTAAGGGCCTACGTTTCTCGTTCTTCTGTGGTATCCGCAGTGTCCCCAGAATACAGTTTCTGAACACCTCCGCCTTACAGTAGCGAATCGATCCCAGACTATGCAAAAGTTCTTTATAATGAGGAAACTCTTCTTTCTTTTCATGGAATCTTTCAGTCTGCATAATCGTCAAAGAAAGCTGCGATTCCTTACTTCCGACCTCCAGATTCCATTCTTCATCTTTTGATTTTTTGACATTATCAGTCATGTTATCTCTTCTTTCATTTGATTTCATAAATTCTTAATGTTTTTATCCATAATTCACAAGTTTTTAAGCATAAAAAACGAAACTTCCCTTTGTTACAATAACCATATCGAAAGTGAGGGAGCAACATGAGAGAAGCATCGCACAATATAGTGTATAAAAAAAGGAAAAACAGAAAAAGACAATTAAGACGGCGTATTTTTCTTGTCGTATGTTTTCTGATTTTGATTTTATTGTTATTTAGAAAATCAGCTGGCATTATATCTGCCGTCACAGCCTACAGACTAAGAGTCAACGATTATCCCGCAAGTCTGGTTGCGTTGATGGAACGAAACCCGGAAGCCAGACAGTTTGTTCTGGATTATCCTAAAAACAAAGATAACCATGCACAGATCGATCTGTCGGGGGAAGTTACACATGGCGAAATCCCTTTGTTTTTACAGTGGGATGAACGATGGGGTTATGAAACATACGGAAATGATTTTCTTGCGGTTACCGGCTGTGGACCAACCTGCCTTTCCATGGTAACATGTGGTTTGAGCGGTAACTCTGAGTGGAATCCTTATCAGGTTGCCTCTTTTGCCGATCAATCCGGATACTATGTCCCCGGAGCCGGTTCCTCCTGGGATCTCATGGAAAGCGGCGCTGCTTCCCTGGGGCTTCAGGTACACAGCATTGCATCGGATGCGACGGAAATCACAAACGCGCTACAGTCTGGTATGCCGGTTATCTGTTCCATGAGACCGGGAGATTTTACAACTTCAGGACATTTTATTGTACTTACCGGAGTAAATGACAAAGGAAAAATTATAGTTCATGATCCAAATAGCCGTAAAAACAGTGAGAAATCATGGGACATTGACACACTGATCCCACAGATCAAAGGTTTATGGGCGTACAGCTGCTGATCCTGCATATAGGAAAGTTTCTTAAGATTTATTCTCTCTTCAACACAGTACAATAATTCTCTGAGGTGTAGTCTGAGGCGGAATACTTCTTGTAGTTGCTGTATAATAAACCAGCAAAGAACGATTTCCCGGGCTGCATGGAAAACTCTGTCCGTTTAACGTAGTTATTTCTGTATTTCTTCCAATATTCAATTGCAGGGATCCATCACCTGCAAGTAGATTTCTGTCAAAGTAATTCAACATTACCAGTTCATTTCTCCCAAGGGTGGTAATCAGCTGGGCACGATATTGGGGTGGGAAAATCAGGGGCACAGGCAGACTGCTGTCATAAAAAGCCGCCACCTGCATCCCTCTCCGGATCTGCCGGCTGTCAACCACCTGTGTCTCCGGTGTGATCATAAAATTTACAATCCCATTTCCCGTACGGAGGGAAATCATCTGACTGCAGCAGTCGTTCCCTCCCGAAATATTCATAACCGTACCTGTTACAGGAACAAAATTCGTATATGGCATATTGTGTAACCTTTTTTCTTTAAAGTATGCCCCTACTTCCGAAAGAGTTCCTGACCGGGTGGCGACGGACATTTTTCCAAATCTCCGTTTGCCGGATTCGTGAGATTTTTTCCTGTACTAGCGAATCTCGAGCCATGGCAGGGGCAGTCCCAAGTATGCTCCAGACTATTCCATTTAAGAGCGCATCCAAGATGAGGGCATCTCTTTTTTGTAGGAGTAAGCAGATTGACAATGGCTTTCCAACCATTACTTAACAACTGCAGTTTCATCATACTTCTGGAAGGACAGAACACTCCCGCATACGGATTTTCTCTTTCCATAACCAGATCTGTCAAAATCAGTGCGGCCGTCATGGACGAAGTGATTCCCCATTTATTAAATCCCGTCGCCACATACCACTCTGCTCTGTTTTTTGCATACGTTCCGATATATGGCACACCATCCAGTGTCATACAATCCTGGGTCGCCCACGCATATTGCTCTCTGGCTGAAGGATAATATTTCTCTGAAAATATCCTCAACTCCTGCCATCCGCCTCCTCTTTCACCCGTCCTGTGATCTCCGCCTCCTACCAAAAGATAATCTTTATAGTTCCGAAAGGACATGCCGCACTGTGCTTCATCTACATACATTCCCTGCATCTGCGCTGCATGTTCCAGAGCAATCACATAGGAACGATGCTGATACATTTTCAGATAATACATTCCATGCCTGTTATCCATAGGAAAATGTGTGGCGATGATAAGCTTTTTAAAAGAAATATTTCCCTTCTCCGTCACCGCCTCATGATCAGATAATTCTTTTACAAAGGTATTTTCATATATATTCAGATCTGTGGATATCTTTGACAGAAATTTGAGCGGATGAAATTGTGCCTGATCGTCAAAACGGATCGCTCCTGCAGTGGAAAACGGCAATTCCGATGTTTCTGTTATATCCGCGCAAAAACCAATCTTTCGCAATGCTTCCACCTCTTTTTCAAGCTTCTCTCTTCCATCGATTGAATAAACGTATGACGGTTTTATTTCCATGTCGCAGTCTATGCTTTTTCCCATATCGAGATATTTTCTCACAGAATTCTGATTTACTTCCAGATATTTTCTTGCGATTTCAAAGCCTGCACTTTTATAAAGTCGATCGTATATCAGACCATGCTGGGATGTAATTTTTGCCGTAGTATTTTCCGTGATACCTGAACAGATTGTATCTCTTTCCACCAGCATATAATCAATCCCGTTTTCCTCTAAAAAATATGCACATAATATACCTGCAATTCCGCCTCCAATAATCAGTACCTCCGTCTTTGCACTGCCTTTGAATTTCGGAAATGTAGGAAGTTTTGTAGTTTCATTCCAGATTGAATTCATAACAGCCACCTTTCCACTTCCAGTCTTTTAGTCTATATTCTGCGCAGTTGTGTGTGGTTCATACATTTGAAAAGACACCATTTCCCAGGGGAATAGGTTGTTAAGGATAAATGTGGCTATGGGCATATATAAAATAAATTCTTCTCCAGGTACCACAAATTTTTAATTTGTGGAGAGATTTCCTGAGTTTTCCTTATTTTACAGGCTTTTTAGCCCCTTAGATAGTGAAATGATATGTATTTTCCCTTATTTTTACCCTTGTGAGGAATCCGCAAGGGAAATAAGGGAAATTTTTATTTAAGCGTTGCTCGCTACTTTATCAAGAAGTCTTGCGGAATCCCGCTTTGCTTTTCTTGTTGAGTGAGCGTAAATGTTCATTGTGGTACTGACATCGGAATGTCCTAACAGTTCCTGTACATCTTTCGGAGCAGCTCCATTCGAGAGCAGGTTGCTGGTGTAGGTATGTCGTAACTGGTGAAAGTGAAAATCTTCAAATCCTTCCAGCTTTTTTGATACTGACCTGCAAGCAATGCCGAGTGTACTCGGCAGTTCCAGACTGCCATCCGGTCTGAGGCAGACAAAGGATATTTCTTTATAATCTGCCGGGACTTCCTGTGTTCCGTCAAGGTGATAGTATTCATAATACACCCTGTTTTTCACATGCACCTCTTTGTAGTAGTTGCGGTGGTAAAGTTCCCCGTACTGCATCCGGCTTTTCAGTTGTTCCCGTCTTGCTGCTTTCAATATTTCAGTCAGCGTATCTCCAAAATCAACAATCCTTACTTTCTTTCGCTTGGTCGTTCCAATCACATTTTTATGCTTTGCACCGTCGTAACGGATACTTCTTTTAATGGTCAGGCATTGATCTTCAAGGTTGATGTCCTGCCATGTAAGACCACAGGTTTCACCGATGCGAAGTCCTGCATAATATGCAATCTGAATCGGCAGGATCGCAGGTGGATTTTTCTTTTCCAGATACTTGATAAGTCGCTCATAATCCTCATGTGAAATCGGCTGTGTGCCATCTTCGACTTCATCATCGGAAAAGAGGTCAACTTCCTCTGCCTGTTTTTTCAGCTTAATATACTGCATCGGATTGAAACTGATTAACTGTTTTGGAAATACTGCAAAACGGAATGACTGCTGCAACACTGCGGAAAAAGAATGGATATAATCTTTACTGTATCCTTTTCTCACTTTTCCGTCTGGAAATTCGCCACCGAATGTAAGCAGATCAAGAAATGCCTGTAAATGTTCGGCAGTAACTGTTTTCAGTTTACGGTCTGCAATCGGGTGTTTCTTAGTGCAACGGATTGCACTGAGATAATTTTCCACTGTGCCATTACTGAGTGTTCCGGTTTTCAGTTCTTCTTCTGCCCACATGTCCAGAAGTTCACCTACGGTAAGGTTATCTGCTTTTGCAACAAATTTCTTATCTTCGTAATCTTCCAGTGCCTTGCGGAGAAGTTTTTCTGTCTCACTTTTGCTTTCGGTTCCGGCATATTCTTTCTGAACCATTTTGCCGCTTGCGTCCTCTACATAGAAGCGGTAGTACCATTTCTTTCCTTTCTTTCTAACAGATCCTTTTGCCATAATCGTATGTCTCCTTTCGATATCAGACAATCGGAACTGCTGAAATGCTTCTTGCGTGTAAGTATATCATAACTCCGATTATCTTACTATACCGATTCAGAATCCTCGTACATAACTTCGGATAAAAGATTTGCAAGCCGTTGTTCTGCTGTTTCCGGTTTCTTGGAATAGAGCCTTACAATATCTGCCATGTCATTCAATGCGTTGACAGTATGGGTGATCTCCCTGAGAAACATGATCTCGTTATATTCATCATTCGATTCAAACCCCATTACTTTTGCAATGTCCGCTTCTTTGGTATTGCCTTTGTAATTCTTGCAGGCGAACTGGAACGAATCCAAAAACAGTTCATATTGTTTCAACATTAACAGCAGTAGGTCTTTGGAAAAAGCATCTTCTGTTTTCGTAAGGTCAAGAGGTAACTGTTTGAGAATATCCGTCATGGCATCACGAATCTGTAATTCTCTTTTATCCGTAATGTCGGTTTCATATTCGTCCGTTTCCCCTCTGAGCCATTCCACAGATACATGGAGAGCTTCTGAAAGACCTTCCAGCACCATTTTCTTTGTATTGTCAATCGTTCCGGCTTCATATCTCTGAATCGTAGATGCAGTCACACCCATCTTTTCAGCGATATAAGGCTGTGTCAGATTCAATTCTGTACGGCGCTGTTTTGCCCTGCTACCGATCAGCTTGCGTAATTCTTTATCTTTCATGCTGATGTGCCTCCTTTTTCGGTATGTCATTACTATACCACATAACAAACAATATTGCAATATGCAATTAAACAATAAACAATTTAATTTCGTAATGCTTGACAAGATGATATAAACACGCTATACTGACAGCACAGAAGAAATTGCATAATGCAATTTATAAGGAGGTGGTCACATGACGCAAAGAAAGATTGCCTTATCTATTGAGGAAGCTGCGGATTATACGGGAATCGGCAGGAACACACTGAGAAAACTGGTGGAGTGGAAGAAACTTCCGATATTAAAGGTCGGGAGGAAAGTCCTGATTAAAACGGATATGCTGGAACTTTTCATGGAAGCCAATGAGGGCAGGGACTTAAGGGATAAAGGAAATGTGAAAGCCGTCACAAGAAACGGTTCCACTTAAAAAGGCGGTTCCCGAAGAAACCGCCAAAGGTTTTATCAGACCGAAGCCATGATATACCTACACGCAAGCAGATTATACCATGTACTTCGTCTGACAGACAACAGGAAACTTATGTTTGGTAGAAAAAAGAAAGGACGATGATATTTATGGCAAGATCAACAAAGAGTTATGAGGAGCGTCTGCTCCAGTTGG
The DNA here is from genome assembly GCA_004562915.1 of bacterium. GTDB lineage: Bacteria > Bacillota > Clostridia > Lachnospirales > Lachnospiraceae > Oliverpabstia. The sequence continues at coordinate 5,263 of SFQZ01000055.1, read as the reverse complement.
AAAAAAGAGAACAGGAAAGCCTTGAAAAAGCGAAACAGTACGCAGCACAGAAACGGGAACTGAAGAAACGTCAGAAAGATGTGGAAACAAAAAAACGAACCCACAGGCTCTGTCAGATTGGCGGTGCGGTGGAATCAGTGATTGGTTCTGCGATTGAGGAAGAAGATATTCCGAAGCTGGTCGGCTTCTTAAAAAGGCAGGAAGCAAATGGGAAATTCTTCTCAAAGGCAATGCAAAAAGAGCCAGTTGCGAATACGGAGGAAGTGTAATGCCGGAGGGAGTGGAGTTTCCATTCCCTTCATTGCTTTTTTATGAAGGGCGCACTTATGGACAACCAGAGGTCGTCCGTATAAGTTTGCCACAGGTGGCAACCGGTCTGCGCTAACGCTTGCCGGGCTCGTTCCGTCGGCGGGCATTTCATGCAGACCTGCTCATGTCGCAGGAGGCACTCTTCGCCAGAGGGGCGCATTCCATGCAGGCTGTTATGCACAGAGCACTCTTACGCAGAGGGCGTTCCGGCAGATACCATTCTCTTTTACAGGAAATGTTAACTGCCGGAAATCAATGCCGGGTACGGCAGAAAGGGGGGAAACGGATCATGGCGATCTTTCATTATACGGTAAAGATTGTCGGACGCAGCAAAGGGAAATCCATCATATCAGCGTCTGCCTATCTCAATGGTGATGTAATGAAAAATGAAGAAACAGGCAGGATCAGTTACTACACTTCCAAAAGAGAAGTTGTTTATACCAGTTTGATGATGTGTGAAAATGCACCGCAGGAATGGCAGAATGTACCTGCCGAAAATATCAAACGGTTTCAGAAATCTGTCCGGTATAAAAGGGCAGACAACAAAGAAGTTGTACTGGAGAAATTCAAACTTACTTTTCAGAAACAGTGCTTATGGAATGAAGTTTTGAAGATTGAGAAAAGTTCAGATGCACAGCTTGGCAGATCGTTTGAGTTCTCACTTCCAAAAGAATGGAATCGACAGGAACAAATTGAATATACAACAGATTATATTCAGAAAAACTTTGTGGACAAAGGCATGTGTGCAGATTGGAGCATTCACGATAAGGGCGACGGAAACCCGCATGTGCATTTACTTGTAACCATGCGTCCCTTTAATCCCGACCACTCATGGGGAAACAAAGAAGTCAAAGACTGGGAGTTTGTCAGAGATACTGACGGAAATATTGTGGTTGATGAATCCCACCCGGACTGGTGGCAGGATAAAAAGAATCCTGACCGTCATGGAATCCGAATTCCGGTATTGGACGAAAACGGTAATCAGAAAGTTGGTGCAAGGAACCGTAAACAATGGAAACGGGTGCTGACCGATGCTACCGGATGGAACAATCCAAAGAATTGTGAATTATGGCGGAGCGAATGGGCGAAAGTCTGTAATGACCATTTATCAGTAGAACAACAGATTGACCACCGTTCCTATGCAAGACAGGGAAAATTAGAAATCCCTACAATCCATGAGGGTGCTGATGCAAGAAAGATTGATGAGAAATTCCAGAGTGGACAGGTGCAGACAGCTTCATGGAAAGTAGAGGAAAACCAGATCATAAAAAGACAAAATGCACTGCTGAAAAAGATACAGACCAGTTTCGGAAAAGTATCTGGTGCATTATCACAGTGGAAGGAGTGGTTAAATGACCTTAGAAGAAAGCCGGGAAGTCATTCCCATGATGGAGTCAATGATAAACCAGATCGAGGAACAGCAGAACCTTATGGCAGAGATGGTACAGGAATTACAGGAACGGGACAGACAGCTTCTGTCCTTTCAGGAGCAGAACCAGAGTTTGCAGATCTTAAACAGCGAGTTATCCGGGCTTCTGAATCTTTTGCCAGATACAGAAGAACTGCTCTCCCAGATTGAACAGCAAAAAGTCAGAATCGAACAGTTGGAAAACGAGAATCAGCAATGGCAGGAATTAACGCAGAAGCTGAACAACGAGAACAGCTTATTACTGACATTAAACAGCAGATAGAGAAAGCGAGGGATATTGATGAACGAATGCGTAAACTTAGAGAACGTCGGGCGGGTGGAAGAACTCCTGGCAATGACGGAACAGATGCAGGACGAACTGGATCAGAAAGACCAGACAATTCTGGAACTGAACAGGCAGCTAAACAGATCGCTGACCTTGAACGAGAAATTGAACAGCGAAAACAGAGCCGAGAATATCGAAGCATTGCGGACAAAATTAAAGCAAACAGAGGAACAATTAACCAGCGAGACAGACAGCAGGAAAAGAGCCGACGCAGAAGTCGTGGCATGGAAATTTAAGTACGAAAAAGCGGAGCAGGCAAAACGCTATGCACAGACACACCAAAAGACGGTAGAGGTGCCTGTCGAGAAAAAAGTGCCTTATGAGAAATGCGATAACTGTGACCGTACTGCTTATCAGAAAGCAAAAGAAAAATGCGATAATCGAAAAATTCAGTTGGAGAAAAAATATAAACAAATGACAACAGGTTATGAAAGCCTTATGTTCCTGTTGGCATGGTACAGCATAGCAACTACACTGTTCACAGCTATCCTTTCTCCGGTTTTTCTTAACGACTGTATCACCTTTTTCGGTACGATTGGTAAAGGAATCATAAACCTGTTTCGAGAATTTGTTACAGGAGCAGATTCTTTCGGACAGTTAAGCAATGGAATCTCAAACAGTATCGTTTCCGGGATTGTGTACTGGCTGATCGCGGCTATTGTTATGGGAATTTTATTCATTATAACGGGATTCCTGATAATTGGGATTGGCTATCAGGTGGGAAAAATCTACCGGAAATATTGTTGGGATATCATCAGCATTATGGTGGCAATAATGAGTACAGCTATCGTAATCTACTTTGGCGAATGGATAAAATCTGTCATTCCGATAAACCTCATTGTACTGTTACTACTTGTATATGTGGTCTATATTGGAATTCGATGTTATGTAAAAGACTGGCGAGAAGAGCGGGGATATTATTAAGAAAAACACAGGGAGATGTCTTTATCTTCCTGTGTTAAAAATGAAGCATTGATTATTTTTATATGAGAGGGATTATCGGACAGACCTATATCGTGTTACAAAGTGTTGTAAAGCCTGCAATTTCGTGATTTTTAAAATTGACCGTTTTATAGGATACTATAAAAAATAATTCAAAACAAGTCTTTTATTTTTTAAAAGAGTGATATATATTAAGTGTATACAAAAGCATGCGCATTCTTTTAAAGTCGTCTATAAATCTTAAATTCCTCAAGAAAGGAGGAAAATCATGAAAAAAATTAAACGTTGTATAGCAATTATTTTGTCAATGGTTTTAGGATTTTCGATGTCAACAGTATCTTTTGCTAGTGAAAGGTATAATCAAAATGACAATTCGAAGGGGACTTGTAGTAAAGAAGATGTTGACTTATCCAATGGTGGTTATACTATAATTTATGAAGATGGAGAACTATATATAGTTCCTTCTCAAGAAACACGAATGGGTGGCGGAATTGGATACTGTACTGTAAAAAATAAGACTTTTTCATATTCTATGACAAGAAGTCAAGCAGAGGCAGCTCTTAAAGCAATAAATGTGGGAGAGGGTGCGACTAAAAGTTTAGGGACTTTACTGCTAGCTGCTTTAGGTGGTCCTGTTGGTTCGGTTGTTGGACTCAGTGTTTCTGTAATTCTTAATTTTATCGGCGGAGAGAGTACTTACGTTAGTCATTTAAAATCATTTCTTAATTCGGGTAAATCTGTAGCATATTTTAAGTTTGACACACATTGTGTGAATAGAGGAACTATGTATGGAGATCCAATGTATGATTACGTGGTAGATAACGTAAGAATGACTTATCAAAAAATTGCATGAAAAGAAAGTATTGGGCGTTATTAGTTTTTGCGTTAATAATAGTATTGCAGTGGATTGGATTAGGATTTCATGGTCAAATAAGGTTTATTTTTTTGATAATTATATTAGTTCTAATTGTTTTATTTGCAATATTATTGCGAAAATAGCAAAAGTGATTTGTGAATAGTGAGGTAAAGGAACAAGGTGAAGCCGATACACTTAGGGCAGTCCTTTACGGAACGGACACAGCCAGTACCGCAATGATACATAAGAGGGCTTGAAAGAAGGTCACAAACCTTGCAAGTCCTCTTGTTTATTCTATGTGTCGAGCCCGTCTATGTGTCAGATTGCATTTTCTGATAGACTGTTTCTTTTCGTGACTTATCAAAGAAAGTTCTCCTGTCGGGTATGTTCCAATTGTTTATTTCGGATATAAGCGTCTAATTCACAATTATATTCGTAGAGGCGAAAGACTACTTTGTTCTAAAAGGTATTTCTATATCTCTAATGAATCTTCCGCGTTCACCCACATCTGCAAATTTCCATCAAGATATAATCTTGCATATTCAAGTGGTTCATCAACTGCAAGTGAAGTTAATGCACAGTCTGATCCGGGAGTGGTTTTTAAATTCTTTTCTGCTTCCCAACAATCAATGCGAAGCATATAGCCAGCACTGGTATAAACATCAATACTGTTTCTGTGTGGATTGTATTCTGCAAATATCGTTCTCATCGTATCCTATCTCCTTATCATTCAATCAATCATCAGATACAAAAATCAGAAGCATTTCAATCAGTTCACCATGTCACTTTTATTTTGTGTTATACTGTTTTATATGATTTTCTTGCCCTTGTATTTGCCCTTATCAGAATTCGTAAACACTGATGGGACGATATAACACAAGGGAAAGAATAAGGGAAAGCTCATCTGCGATAAATCCAGTGTTTTCAAGGGTTGGCAGAGAATTTAATAACAAGATATAACAGTTATCAAATCTCTTAAAACAGGTGAAATCTCAATTTTTAATTTAGGAAGCTGAAAATCGATATTATCCTATCCGATATCCCATGATCGAGTAGGAGGGAGTGATTAACTCCCGTCCGCTCACACCACCGTGCGTACCGTTCGGTACACGGCGGTTTCAATAGTTGACGTGCACAGACTGATAGGCTATGGCTAAATCGTAAAAGCCACCGTTTATCAGTCTTTCTTTTGACATGGCTCGCTTTACCGTTGTAAGGTTGGCGCAGAACCAATGTCCTTTTCGGCTGTTAGCCGCCATACATGCATAGTATTCAGGTATACCCATTTTAATAAGGTTTCTCTTCTTTGTTTTGTAAGCGCTTAATAACCCACCGTTTAGACAATCTCCTTATTTCATGAGATAATGCTCTCATGGAGTGGAACTTCTATACATTTTCTATG
>SFQZ01000209.1 GCA_004562915.1 bacterium | reverse complement strand
ATTATTTATGCGGGTGTGCGCAATGGAATCGAGCGTGTCTCCAAATTCATGATGCCGATACTTGTTGTGTTGTCTGTCATCATTGCAATTTATTCTGTGACAAGACCAGGGGCTTTGGCTGGTGTGAAATATTTTCTTGTGCCAAATATCAGCAACTTTTCATGGATGACCGTTGTGGCAGCCATGGGGCAGATGTTTTATTCGCTGTCGATTGCGATGGGTATTCTCATTACATTTGGTTCTTATATGAAAAAAGAAACTTCCATTGAAGAGTCTACAAAGAATGTTGAAATTTTTGATACAGCAATTGCAATTATGGCTGGACTAATGATTATTCCGGCGGTGTTTGCGTTCTCTGGCGGAGATCCGGACACCTTACAGGCTGGACCGGCATTGATGTTTATTACAATCCCAAAAGTTTTTACAAGTATGGGATTTGGAACTTTTGCGGGAGTAATGTTTTTCTTGCTTGTACTTTTTGCGGCACTTACCAGTTCAATCGCACTGACGGAAAGTGCGGTATCCACGTTTGAAGATGAACTTGGGTGGAGCCGGAAAAAATCTACGGTGCTCTGTGGCGTGATCATGATCGCACTGGGAAGTCTGTCTTCGCTCGGATACGGACCTCTGGCAAATGTGAAGATCATTGGCATGCAGTTTTTGGATTTTTTTGATTTCCTGACGAACTCTGTCATGATGCCGATTGCGGCAATTGCTACCTGTCTTTTTGTTTCAAGGGTTGTCGGGGTAAAGAGAATCGAAGAAGAAGTGACATACGGTGGCGGCACATTCAAAAGAAGAAAAGTCTTTCTGTTTATGATACAGTATCTGTGTCCGATTTTTGCTGGAATCATTTTATTAAGCTCTGTCGCAAATGCATTTGGATGGATTTCCATGTAAATGCATTTGCGATAGGAGGGAACTTATTTTTTCAACATTCCATAATGCTCTTCCATGTTTCCACCGAAGATGGCATTTTTATAGCCCAGTTTCTTAAAGGCTTTGACCGCTTTTTCCGGTCTGAAATTATAACTGCCGATGATATAGAGAGAAGTTTCCTTATCCGGGAATCTTCTTAAGATTCGGTCTTCCGTGATTTTATCCAATGGGATATTGACCGCACCGGCAACATGTCCGTGGTTAAATTCATCTTTGGTACGACAGTCGATCAACATGGCGTTCTCAGAAGTGTGAGCCTTGTTGATTGCTTCGTTCACTGTCAGTTTTTTCTTGAAAATACTCATTTTATCTCTCTCTTTCCAAAAAAGTATAATGATACAATTTTACTACTAAAAATATTTTGCGTCAACGAAAAAGCAGATGTATTTTCTTTTTTGGTGTGATAAAATTATTGCATGTATGAGTGGGCATGAAATGTGTTTGATATAGAAGGGATAGCACAGATGATCAATATTGCAATCGTTGAAGATGAAGCTATGTACGCAAAGCAGTTGCAGGAGTTTTTGCAGCAGTATCAGAAAGAGAATGGAGAAGTATTCAATATTACCGTTTATTCAGACGGTGACCAGATCGTACATAAGTACAAGTCACAATTTGATATTATTCTGATGGATGTGGAAATGAAGTTCATGGATGGTATGTCTGCCGCGGAGGAAATCCGGAAAGTAGACACGGAGGTTGTCATCATTTTCATTACAAATATGGCGCAGTATGCGATCCGCGGCTATGCAGTGGATGCGCTTGACTATGTGCTGAAACCGGTGTCATACTTCGCATTTTCGCAGAGGTTAAACCGCGCGATCAGCCGTATGAAGAAACGTGAACAGAAAGTCATCACTGTGAATATCAAGGGCGGCGCTGTTCGGATTAATATTGCTAATATTTATTATATTGAAAGTCAGGGGCATAATCTGGTTCTGCATACGATTCTGGGCGATTATGAATCGGCTGGAACGATGAAAGAAGTCGAAGAAAAATTGCAGGATCTAAATTTTTGCCGTGGAAATAAAGGGTATCTGATCAATTTGCAGCATGTGGACGGCATTCAGGACGGGTGCGCGGTTGTAAAAGGAGAGCCGCTTTTGTTAAGCCGCTCGCGCAAGAAAGAGTTTATGGAAGCACTGACGAATTACTGGGGAGAGGTTGTAAAATGATGGATAATCTTATGCCGGATATTCCGCGAATTTATACGGCGGTTGCGGAATGGATGGCGTGCATGCTTTTTATTGTATCGTTGAAAAAAAGATTTGAATGGTGGAAGAGCGGACTTATCATGGCAGGAATGCTAGTGCTGCAGTCTGTTTTTCTGGTGGCAACCGGAAATGTGCCGATCTATTTCTGGATTCCGTGTATGATCGCCGCAGTATCTCTGATGGTCGGGTTCATTTATTTCTGCTGTGACGTGAATTTTCAGGATGCCGGATATTTTGGCATGATCGCATTTGTTGTAGCGGAATTTATGGCATCTTTGGAATGGCAGATTGTATGTACTGTCTGGACAAATGAGCTGCCGGGCAAGGCGACAAAGAGTATCATGCTTGCGGCTGTTTATGGTGCAGTATTCTTTTTATTGTGGAAATTATTGCAGCAGCATCTTCCAAAAGATGGAAAGCTGAACATCAGCTTTAAAGAATATTTTTCCGCAGCAGTGATCGTCATCGCAGTGTTTGCGGTCAGCAATCTGAGTTTTGTTTCCAATGCGGATACGTTCGCAAATGGATATGCGCTTGAAATCGGTCAGGTCCGCACGATCGTTGATCTCGGTGGAATTGCGGTTTTGTATGCGCACCTGATCCAGTGTGGCGAACTCCGTGTGCGCAGGGAGTTAGAAGCAGTGCAGAATGTTTTGCAGAATCAGTATGTGCAGTACAAGCAGTCACGAGAGAGTATCGACCTTATTAATTATAAATATCACGACTTAAAACATCAGATCGCTGTGCTCCGGAGTGAGACTGATCCGGAGAAAAGAAATGAGTTTTTAAATCACATGGAAGATGAGATCAGGCAGTACGAAGCACAGAACAAGACCGGAAATAAAGTGCTTGATACAGTGCTGACAAGCAAGAGTTTATACTGCGCAAAGCATGGGATCACGTTTACCTGCGTGGCAGATGGAACGCTGCTTGATTTTATGGATATCATGGATATCTGCAGTATTTTCGGAAATGCGCTCGACAACGCGATCGAGTGTGAACTCAAGATTGCAGACAAGGAAAAGCGGCTGATCCATGTGACTGTGTCCCAGCAGAAGAATTTTTTGATCTTACGTTTTGAAAATTACTACGAAGGTAGTTTAAAAGTAAAAGAAGGACGTTTCCTGACAACCAAGAAGGAAAAAGAGTTTCACGGTTACGGAATCAAGAGTATCCGCTATACGGTAAATAAATACGACGGCGCAGTCAGTATTGACACAAAAGAAAACTGGTTTGATCTGAAGATTTTGATCCCGATGAAAAAAACTGCATCTGACGAAGTGCAGAACGGATAACTGTGTCAATAGAATACGGCCGGTTAAACATTCGTATTTTTTGATTTATAACGCTATGAATTGTGCAGTGTGCATGAAAACATAGCGTTATTTTTGTCTGAAACTCACAACGTGCAATACCGTTTATGCAAAAATAATGCAGATTATGCAATTTTTCCATAAGAAAAGTACTTTATGA
>SFQZ01000054.1 GCA_004562915.1 bacterium | reverse complement strand
GAATAAACTGTAAACTGGCTGGATTCATGCATTGTTTGCGCCGGAAGGCAGGAACGACGAAAGGAGAGCATGCCGCCCGGCATGTTTGGAAGTTTGAAAAATGGTTTTGAGCCGGAAGATATGATGAAACGATTTTTTCCTGGTATCGTACGGGGGAATATTCCTGGTGTGGCAAGCCAATCGGTGTAGGAAAGCAGATTCTTAGAGCATTGGAACGGTACGAAGAGAACCAGGATATCAATACTTGTAGTTTGTACTATTTTCTTGTGGCAGCAATTCTTGATAAGCATGGTGATATCCGAGAATGTATCTGCTATGGCCTGAAGCAGGGAGTTGATTATTATGTTTCTGAACCGGAACTTTGTTATTTTGCACGATTGAATGATTTTAAAGCGTTTTGTCAGATTGATCGGGATTTAATTAAAAGCAGCGGATATGTGGTGGAAACCTTAGAGGCAGTTGTTTGGTGTCTGGTAACGACAGATACAATTAAGGATTGTCTTTTGAAAGCTGTGAATCTTGGATTAGATACGGATACAATTGCTGCATTGGCAGGAGGACTTGCAGGATTATATTATGGGTATGACGAAATCCCAAAAGAGTGGCTTGAAGTCTTAAAGCTGAGAGATGAATTAGAGCAATTATGTGGTTGGTTTGATAGAAGATTTAGACCGCTTATAGTATAATGTAAAATATAAGAGCAAGAAAGAAGAGGTGTAAATCATGCCATTATTTATGATTCGCAATGATATAACGAAAATGCAGGTAGATGCGATTGTGAATCCATCGAATCCGGAACTTCGTATGGGAAGAGGAACCAGCTGGGCAGTCTACACTGCAGCAGGAGAGGCAGAACTGACAAATGCATGCAGAGAAATCGGCGGCTGCGAAGTTGGAAAAGCAGTATTGACAAAAGGATTTACACTTCCGGCAAAGTTTATTATTCACGCTGTTTGTCCGCCATGGGCGGATGGAGGGGAACGAGATAAAAGAATTCTAAAGAATGCATATCTTTCTGCACTACAGCTTGCAGCGGAGTATGGATTTCAGACAGTGGCCTTCCCTTTGTTGTCATCGGGATTTTATGGATGGCCAAAAGCAGAGGCGTTCCATCTGGCAACGACTGTGATCAGCGAATTTTTACTGGAACATGAAATGACAGTATATCTGGTGCTGTATGATCATGAATCTGTGGAAGTCAGTAAAAAACTGTTTTCAAAAATTGAAGAGTATATTGATGATCATTATGTGGAAGTGAAGGACGAGGGGTATTCCTATCAGAAGTCTACATTCGAATATAATTCCCTGCCTCCGGATATGATGGTGCATGATGCAGCAACGGCATATCTGTCGTTTTCTGATGAGCCGAGGAGACAGTCGTCGAGTTCTTCAAATGTACCAGTTGTTCCGCCTGTGTCTAAAGAAAGTGCAAGAACATCGAAAAAAAAGAAAACTGCGAAGTCAATTGAATTACCGGAATTCTTGGAAAAATTTTCTGTTCGGAAGGGACGAAAGCTGGACGAACTGATGTCTCACATGGATGAGACATTTTCACAAATGCTGCTGCGTTTAATCGACGAAAGAGGATTAAAGGATTCTGTTGTTTATCATAAAGCTAATATTGATCGCCGCCTATTTTCAAAAATCAGAAAAGATGTCAATTATGCGCCAACAAAGAAGACAGTATTGGCATTTGCAATTGCACTGGAACTTTCACTAGATGAAACGAAGGATCTGCTTATGAAAGCCGGATATGCTTTTTCCAACAGTTCAAAGTCGGATGTAATCATTTCTTTTTTCATCGAAAATAGAAATTATAATGTTTTTGAGATTAATGAAGTTTTATTCTTCTATGGACAGCCGATTCTGGGAGAATAAAGCAGGATAGATAAAATGTCGCTTCTCATGCGACCAAATACTCTCTTGTTTTCTGTATTCTATAGATACAAACAGAAAAACAAAGAGAGGAGAACAAACATATGAAAAAAGGATTAACAGAATTAGTATTTATACTTGACAGAAGTGGTTCTATGAGAGGCTTGGAAAGCGATACAATTGGTGGTTTTAATTCCATGATTGATAAGCAGAGAAGAGAACCTGGTGAAGCTTTGGTAACAACAGTATTATTTGATGACAGATATGAAGTGATTCATGATCGGTTTCGTATGGATCTGATTCGTCCGCTGACAGATAAAGATTACTATGCAAGGGGATGTACAGCACTTTTAGATGCAGTGGGAAAAACCATTGATAAAATCGGACGAATTCAGAAATATCTTCCAGAGGAAGAAAGAGCAGAAAAGGTTATCTTTGTCATTACAACAGACGGTCTGGAAAATTCCAGCAGAGAGTATTCTTATAAACGTCTGCAGGAAATGATTGAACATCAGAAAGAAAAGTATAACTGGGAATTTATTTTTCTCGGTGCCAATATGGATGCGGTTACAGAGGCAAAGAAGTTTGGCATTTCTGAAGATCGCGCGGTAACATTTGAAAATGACAGTCAGGGTGTACAGTTGAATTATCATGTGGTAGGAAAGACACTGGCAACAATGCGTGCATGTGCACCAACAGAACGGGTTGGCGATGAGTGGAAGCAGGAAATTAGTGAAGATTACGAAAAACGTGGCAAATTAAAATTCTGGAAGAAATAATTTGTATGATATTTTACAGATAATAGAAAGTGGTGAGATAGGATGATGAGAGAATATGTAAATCAAATGGATGGTCTCTGGGGACTTATGGTGGGAGATGCGCTCGGCGTTCCGGCAGAATTTAAAGACAGAGAGATGCTTCGCAGGATGCCGGTTATGATGATGACAGGTTTTGGAACCCATTGGCAGGAAGTGGGAACATGGTCAGATGATACAAGCATGACACTGGCGACAATGGACAGCCTTTGTCGCAGTCTGGATTATGAAAATATGATGAAGCGGTTTAAAGACTGGCTTTTTTACAATAAAGAATACACTCCCCATGGTGAGGTTTTCGATGTGGGCGGTGTATGCAGAAGAGCAATTCGTGATGTGATCGAATGGCAGTTAGATGATGTTCTGGATATCAATGGATGGGATTTGAAGAAGGTATTACAGTTATTGTATAAATCGAATCCAACTGTTTTCGAATGGTGCGCTTCACCGATTGTGTATTATCAGACAGAAGAATTTGAGGAATTAAAGAAAATCTTGCCGGAGTTTTTCTCGGTAAAGAAGAGCCTGTTTCACTATTGGCACATGGCAGAAACACACTATCGTGAGTATTTAAAAGGTGAAGAAGTACGTCTGAAAAAATATTTTTATGCATTAAGACCATTGTTGGCAGCTAAATGGATTGTTGATAAACAAGTTGCACCGCCAATGTTATTTGATGAACTTGTATCTGCAGAACTTGAACCGGCGTTATTGCCAGAAGTAGAACGTCTGTTAGAAATGAAAAAGAATTTGCCTGAAATGGAAAAAGGACCAAAGGTACATTCAATTTAATGCTTTTTTTCTGACACAGTAATTACAAAATTCGGTTGAGAAAATACCCGGATAAGGATATAATGAGTAAAACGAAAGAGAAGAATCATAGATAATTATACCTTGGAAGGGAAGATGAGACAATGGAAAAACAGGTAGAGACCGTTCTGCGCGGAGCCAGATTTAAAAAAATGGTTACCAGTCAGCTTTCGGGTATTATAGAAAAATACGGATTGAAAAGAGTAGAACTGGAAATCCTTTATTTTCTATCCGGCTGCGGAGAAAACAACACTTCGAAAGACATCAGCCTGAATCTGAATATGAATAAAGGTCATATTTCTCAAGCAGTAGAAAGCCTGTGCAGACAGGGATATCTGACGGCAGCTCAGGACAAAGATGATAGAAGATATGTACATTATATGATCACAGACAAAGCAAAGGCAATCAGCGAAGACATATCCGGAGCATGGGAAAAAATGATCAGAAAAATTTTTGAAGGCATTTCTGAAGAAGAATTCAAAGTCTTCAGAAAAGTGGCAGAAAAAATTGAAGCGAATATGGATCATATTTTAAATGAATAACACAGTACATACAGCCGACAAAATCAGAAGAAAAGATTCTGAGAATTGCCGGCTGTTTTTAATTTTATGATCTATTTATTAAAAAAGAATAAAACCTATTGACTTGTCAGACGTATTGTGCATAATAATTTAAAAACAAACTATCGTGTATGAAACAAGGAGGGATTGCATGGAGCAGATTACGGTTTATTATGATGATCAAAAAGAAACCTGCAGAAAGTGTGCGAAGCTATTTGAGGAGTATGAGGAAATACAGTGTAAAAAAATATCAGATTACGAAGTGGAAAGTATTGTGTTTGAAAATAATAAAAGAGTAGGCTTCCTGTTTGAGAGTGAAGGAAGAAAAGTATCGCCTGCGGCAGATCAGATGATCGGAAAACTGGTAATCAGTAAATCCGGTCGGTATTTTGTATTTGTGACAGGAGGAAAGAGAGAACTTCGGGCTGCCATGGAGGCCTATAATAATCTGCAGACCAGAGGATATAAAGGAGCAAATGTATATTCCAAATATTATTTTGAAAAATATCATATGGATGAGAAGCAGGCTGTGAAGCAGATTGTGGAAAGCATCGAGGACGAGGATGGAATTGTGCCGGTTCTGGCTGACCGGGATCCGGAGTTGACAGCAAAAGATATTCGAAAAAAAATACGAAGAGAATTGAAAGAATATAAAAAATTCAGAAAGAAGAAACAGTAAAGACAGAATAAAGAAATCCTGTTGAGAAAACGTTCCGTTAAGCTTATAATGGAGATTGACCGAACCTGAAGAATGGACGGACAAACTAATAAGCAAATGGAGGTATTTCGTATGCTGAAGGCACAGAAGAAACTTCAGGATAATTCGTTTTTATGGGGGCTTCTGGTATTGGGATTTCCGGTTGCTCTCCAAAATCTTCTCATCAGTTCCATGAGTGCAGTGGATACTTTAATGGTTAGCCGGATGGGAGAAAATGTACTGGGAGCAGTAGGAATTTGTAACCAATATAATCAGTTATTTAACTCGGCCCTGTACGGGTTCAGTTCTACAGGAGCACTTTTTATTGCTCAGTACTGGGGAGTCAGGGAGGAGAGGGGTATTACCCGGTCTTATGGGATCATGATGGTCTGGACAGCTGTGATCGGGCTTCTTTTTACGATTCCCGCAATATTTGCTCCGGAAATTGTAATGAAAATTTATACAGATAAGGCAGAGATTCAGGCTATCGGTATCCGTTATTTGCGTCTGGCAGGTATCAGTTATGTGTTTCAGTTCCTGATTATGGGAGTAAGTACATTTCTTCGCTCTATAGAAAAAGTTAAGCTTCCGCTGATTTCTTCCGCGATTGCAGTGTTTACCAATTCTTTCCTGAATTGGGTCCTGATTTTTGGAAAACTGGGAATGCCGGCTCTCGGCGTGGAAGGAGCAGCAATCGCGACGATTTTATCCAATGGTTTGAATTTTACGTTTTTGATTGCTGTGTGTGTAATAAAAAAATTTCCTTATATGTGGAATCTGAGAGCAGCGCTTGACTGGAAAGGCGGATTTGTGATGGATTTCGTCAAAAAACTGCTCCCTATTTTTGCTAATGAGATGCTGATGGGGCTTGCACTGGCAATTATCAATGTGATTCTGGGACGACAGCCTGAGCAGGCGATTGCAGCGTTATCTATTTTCCGTGTTCTGGAAGGCTTTATCTATGCTTTTTTCAATGGCTTTTTCAATGCGGCATCTGTCATGGTGGGAAAGAAAGTTGGTGCCGGAAAACTGCAGGGTGCTATGGAATATGCAAAAAAGTTTGCCTGGGTATGTCCAATGGTAACACTTATACCGTGTATTCTGCTTGTACTGTTGAGAAATCTGTATCCAGTTATTTTCACGATAGGACCTGAAGCGAATGAATATCTTTCGGTTATGTTGATTATTTTTATGATCTTCGGACCCCTTCGCATGAGTAACTATATTCAGAATGCAGTTTACCGGGCAGGTGGTCAGGCAGTATATGGAACAACACTGGAACTGGTGTGTATCTTTTTGCTTTCCATACCGATTGTGTGGTTTCTGGGCATACATCTTCAGGCCTCTTATTTTATTGTATTTGCGGCAATCTATTTTGAAGATCTCATAAAATTGCCGATTGAGATTCGATATACGCTGTCCGGAAGGTGGGTTCGACCGGTAACAGATGAAGGAAAGCGTGCATTGATTGCATTTAAAAAAGAATATCATATCTGAAATCGTTCATACTATTTACTATATGCGGAAGCGTGAAATATCCGCAAATAGTATGGTATGGAGGAATCAAATATGTTAGGAATCTGGATTGCAGTACTATCGGGAGCACTGATGAGTATTCAGGGAGTGTTTAATACAGAAGTGACAAAACAGAGCAGTCTTTGGGTATCTACAGGGTGGGTACAGCTTTCAGCGCTGCTTGTCTGTTTTGTGGCATGGCTGTTTACCGGACGTGAAAGCATCAGCACGCTCTGGCAGGTAGAAAACAAATATACATTACTTGGAGGCGTGATTGGTGCATTTATCACGGTAACGGTGATAAAAAGTATGGGAAGCCTGGGTCCGGCAAGGGCAACCATGCTGATCGTGATCGCACAGCTGGCAGTGTCCTATTTGATTGAATTGTTTGGTATGTTCGGGGTTGAGAAACAGCCTTTTGAATGGAGAAAAATTTTAGGTATGGCTGTAGCCATCGGAGGGATTATTCTATTTAAATGGGAATGAGACTAACAAGACCTTTTAGGATAAAAGAAAAGGAGTGTGGGGAAAGTATGAGAATAATGGAATTTAAGATGGAGCGGCAGGGACTTCTGGAAGTAGGACAGGAAGTGGATGTTACGGAAAGTCCTTTGCCGACTTCTTATTACTATACGATTCAGCCAATGATTGCCATGAGCCGAAATTATCCGGGATATGAGAGATTAAAATCCAGAAAAGGAATTGTGAAAGATATCCGTGAGACAGACAGGGGATATTATACGGATGTAGAGTTTGATGAGGAGGATATCGGGTGATGGATGCGGAAAATGTGAAGCATAACATCCAGCCGGTGTGGAATTCGGAAAGTGAGATCCTGATTCTGGGGAGTTTTCCGTCGGTAAAATCCAGGGAGGGTCAGTTTTTCTATCATCATCCACAGAACCGTTTCTGGAAAGTGCTGGCTTCTGTACTGGAGTGTTCTGTACCTCAGACCATAGAAGAGAAAAAGAGAATGCTTCTTGAAAATCATATTGCGGTATGGGATGTGATTGCTTCCTGTAAAATCCAGGGATCCAGTGACAGCAGCATCCGTGATGTGGTGCCGAACCATCTGGAACAGATACTGGATCATGCACAGATCAAAAGAATATTTGCCAACGGGACTGCTGCATGGAAACTTTATGAAAAATATGCAAAACCCATAACAGGAAAAGAAGCTGTCAGGCTGCCGTCCACCAGTCCGGCCAATGCTTCCTGGAGTCTGGAAAGACTCACAGAGGAATGGCGGATTATTCGAAAGGCTGAGATTTAATCCTCTTTTCATCGCACTAAAGTACATAGAAATACAATTGAACCTCACAAAAAGATATAGAGAATTATTCTTAAGCAAGGTATAATTCTTAATAATACTTTAGATTTAAAACCAGAGGAACAGGAGGTATCAGTTATGGGTAATAAAAAACAGATTATGCTCGGCATTCCCGATTATATTACAGTTGAGACGGAAGAAAAGAAGCAGGTAGTGGTTCCGTGTAAATCAGAAGTTTGCATGGATGATATTGTGGTAAAGCTGGAAGATGACGGGGAACAGGAGAATGTATATCTGACAGCGCAGACGTCTGCCGTGAAGTATCTTAAGCTTCGATGGAACAGGAAAGCACCTGAAAAAGCGAGAGTACTGGGTGACGCATGGGAAAGAAGTTATGGAGATCTTGAGTGGAGAGGAATCTGCGGAGGCAGAGTACTCCCGTGGTATTTTCTTGTGTCTGCGCAGGGAAAACAATATGGTTACGGAGTTAAAGTCAGACCGTCTGCCATGTGTTCCTGGTATATGGATACACAGGGAATTACCCTGGTATTGGATGTTCGCTGTGGCTGTGCCGGAGTTTTGTTGAATGGAAGAACTTTACTGGCTGCGGAGATTGTTTCCATGGAGATGGACGGTGAGGATTCCTTTGCAGCTGCTGTAGAATTTTGTAAAATAATGTGTACAGATCCGGTACTCCCGAAACATCCGGTTTATGGAAGCAACAACTGGTATTATGCTTATGGAGAAAGCTCCGAGGAAGAAATCTTTAGTGATACGGACTACGTGGTGGAACTGACAAAAGATACAGCTTATCCACCGCATATGGTAATCGATGACTGCTGGCAGGAACTGCGGACGCCGGAGTATATCGGAGGCCCATGGAAAAAAGGAAATAAAAAATTTCCGGATATGAAGAGACTGGCAGAAAAAATGAAAGAAAAAGGTGTACATACCGGTATATGGATTCGCTTTTTGTTGAATCAGGATGAATGTATTCCTGCTGAGTGGCGTCTTTCACACAATGGCTGCCTGGATCCTTCTCATCCGGATGCGCTGGAATATATCAGACAGGATGTGAAACGAATCTGCGACTGGGGATATGAACTGATCAAACATGACTTTTCTACTTTTGATCTGTTCGGAAGATGGGGATTTGAGATGGATCCGGCTGTAACTCAGGGCGACTGGCATTTTTATGACAGAACAAAAACCAGCGCGGAAGTAGTTAAAATGCTGTATGAGGCAATTTATCAGGCATCCCGTGAGCATGATACTCTGATTTTAGGTTGTAATACAATCGGACATCTGGGAGCAGGGCTCATGCATATGAATCGTACCGGTGATGATACCAGTGGTTTCAGCTGGGAGAGAACCAGACGAATGGGTATCAATACATTGGCATTTAGGCTGCCACAGAATAAAATCTTTTATGAAGTGGATGCAGATTGTGTGGGAGTGGCAGGAGGAATTCCATGGGAATTGAATCGCCAATGGGCGGATGTAATTGCTCAGAGCGGAACTTCACTTTTCTTTTCTGCAAAACCGGGTCTCCTGAATGAAAAACAGAACGAAGAATTGCATCAGATCTTGTGTGTTGCTTCTGCACAGAAAGAACATAAGATTCCGACAGACTGGCAGGATACAGACTGCCCTGAAGTATGGACAGATGGAAATGAAACCCGCACATATCAGTGGTTTGATCCAACGGGCAGCGTGCAGGAAACAAGAAATGAAAAATTTTATGTTCTTATTCCGGTTTAGGTTAAAAATCCCCCCGGGGAGCTTGTTCTTTCAGGCTGAGACTGTTATAATAGGCTGATACAGGAGGCGGTAAAATGAAAGAATATGAAGCAATCAGGGAAATTATTAATCAATGTCCCATGAATCATTCCAGAGATCAGTTCTTTGAAGAAATTGAATGTGAAGATCCGGAAGTCTATATTCAGGAAAAATTTAAGGGAAAAGAATTTACTTACGATAAAACAGTCCGGAATGATGGAAGTATCGTATTTGAGATTTTTACGGCTGGCATCCATCAGAGATATACTTTTACGGAGATATAGACAGGAGGAAGGAATGGGAGATCAGATTGTTACACACAAGCATGTACTGGAAGATGGAACAATTATTGAGCATACTCATGTAGAGGAACACTGTCATGAGAGGGAAGAGATGCATGGTCATACGCACTCACAGGGTGCACATGGACACGGTCATACGCATCAGAATACGAAAGCTGTGATCAACCGTATTTCCAGAGCGATCGGTCATCTGGAATCCATCCGCAGGATGGTTGAGGATGGTCGGGACTGTACCGAGGTTCTGGTACAGCTGGCAGCGGTGAAAGCCGCGATCAATAATACCGGAAAAGTGATTCTTCAGGACCATATTGAGCATTGTATTGTAGATGCGGTTCGGGAAGGGGATGTCCAGGCTCTTGAAGAATTGAATAAAGCGATTGATCGCTTTATGAAATAATAAGAAAAGAGGTTTTTAGAATTATGGCAAAAGAATGCAGCAATACATCATGCAACAAAGAAAGTTGTGAAGGATGTCCAAGCAAACAGCCTAAGAGTATGCTGGAAGAGATGAATATTTATTCAGATATCAAGCATGTAATCGGCGTTGTAAGTGGAAAAGGCGGTGTGGGAAAATCTTTCGTAACCGCATCTCTGGCCAATCAGATGGCACAGAAGGGATTTCGTGTGGGGATTCTGGATGCGGATATAACCGGACCGTCCATCCCCAAGATGTATGGGCTTCAGGGACCGGCTCAGGCGGATGATCAGGGGATTTATCCTATAATGGCAGCCAATGATATCAAAATCATGTCTGTCAATCTACTGCTTCCGCAGGAAGATGAACCGGTAATCTGGAGAGGACCGATTTTGGCGAACATGGTAAAACAGTTCTGGACCGATGTAATCTGGGGTGAACTGGATTATCTTTTTGTGGACATGCCTCCGGGAACCGGTGATGTACCGCTGACTGTATTTCAGTCGCTTCCGGTAGAGGGAATTGTAATTGTTTCTTCTCCTCAGGATCTGGTAAAGATGATTGTGAGAAAAGCATACAAAATGGCTCAGATGATGAAGATCGAAGTGTTGGGAGTGGTTGAAAACTATAGTTATATTGTTTGTCCTGACTGCGGTAAAGAAATTAAGATTTTCGGTGACAGCCATATTGATGAGATTGCAGCAGAACTGGGAATTCATGTTTTGGGTAAGATGCCGATCAACCCGTTGTATGCAGAAGCTGCTGACAAAGGAGTTTTCCATGCGGTAGACAACGAATATGTGGAAAAAGCTGTAGAGAAGCTTTATATGTTGGGAAAATAACGTTTGACATCTGTATAAAATATAGTAATAAGTGGGCTGATGAGAACTTTTCGGTTTTCATCAGCTCTTTTTGTGCGAAAAACAAGTTGACACGAACAAATGTTCTTGATATAATCAAAGCAAACATACGTTCTGCGTAAGGGGTGCATAATGTGGTAATTCAGGAACAGATGGATCTTCAGGAAAAACTGAATATTTTATCAGATGCGGCAAAATACGATGTGGCATGTACTTCCAGTGGTGTTGACAGGAAAAATAACGGAAAGGGTCTTGGTAATTGTGTGACTTCCGGCATATGTCATACATTTTCTGCAGATGGCCGATGTATCAGTCTTCTCAAAATTTTATTCACTAATGAATGTGTATTTGATTGTCGATATTGCGTAAATCGCTCTTCCAATGACGTAGTCAGAGCATCCTTCACGCCGCAGGAAGTATGTGAATTGACGATGGGATTTTACCGGAGAAATTATATTGAAGGATTATTTTTAAGCTCGGGGATTCTGAAAAGTCCTGCCTATACGATGGAATTACTATTTCAGACGGTTTATAAGCTTCGAACAGAATACCATTTTCAGGGATATATTCATCTAAAAGCAATACCCGGAGCGCCAGGAGAGTTGATAGAGAGAGCCGGGTATTACGTGGATCGTATGAGTATTAATATGGAGTTTCCTACGGCAGAAGGGCTTCGTACACTGGCACCTCATAAAAGTAGGAAGACAATACTTGCACCTATGAGGCAAATACAGTTACGTGCGGACGAGAATCGTCAGGAGGTGGCATTGTATCGTCACAGTCCCAGATTTGTACCGGCCGGGCAAAGTACCCAGATGATTATCGGTGCGACGGGGGAAAATGATTATCAGATTTTGAATACAGCAGAATCTCTATATCAAAAGTTCGAGTTAAAGAGAGTTTTTTATTCTGCTTTTGTCAATGCGAATCAGGATACGACTTTGCCAATGTTGCCTCAGGGCCCCCCTCTGTTGAGAGAACATCGACTCTATCAGGCAGACTGGCTGCTTCGTTTTTACGGTTTTCAGGCACAGGAATTGTTGTCACCGGAAAAACCGAACTTTAATGTACTGTTGGATCCCAAATGTGACTGGGCGCTGCAACATTTGGAACAATTTCCTGTGGAAATCAATACTGCCGATTATCATACTCTTTTAAGAGTTCCGGGAATTGGTGTAAAGTCAGCACAGAGAATTGTAGGTGCGAGGAAATACGGAAATCTGACTTTTGAAGATTTACAGAAAATGCGTGTGGTATTAAAAAGAGCACTGTATTTTATTACATGCAGCGGAAAGATGATGTATAGAACCAGACTGGAGGAAAACTATATACTGAGAAATCTCCTTGCCTCAGAGGAAAAACTGCCGGTGGATCCAGATATTACATATCATCAGCTTTCTTTTTTTGATACTGGAAAAGGGTGGCTTGAGATTCATGGATAGCAGGTATATTTTTATTTGTGAAGATTCTCTGGAAGGTATTTTTTCGTGCGTTTATACGGCATGGGAAGCCAGAGTGGGTCATGGAAATGTGGAATTGCGGACGTGGGAAGATGATAATCTGGAATTATTTTGTGAGTATCGTAAAGTGGATACAGATTTGGAAAAAGCAGAGAAAGTCATGAAAACACTGAAAACCAGATTGGGTGAAGGGATTACAGAGTGTATCTGCTATGCGGCTGCTTCCTGCGATCGGGAGAAAGCAAGTGCAATTTACAGGACATTGGTAGATTGCCTTTCAAAGCATGGTGCTTCTTATGGGAAAAAGACTCTGGAAAACAGGAAAAACCCGTGGGTGAGAAAAGTATTGGAACTGCACCGAAATGTGTGGAATGAGTATCACCATTATTTGGGGTTTCTGCGTTTTCGTCAAATAACAGAAAAGGTTCTTTTCTCGACAATATCCCCTAAAAATGATATATTGTTGCTCTTTCAGGAGCATTTTGGCAATCGATACTCAGGGGAATATTGGATTATTTATGATGAGGTTCGGGGAAAAGCACTTGTGCATGCACCTTATATGCAGTGTAGTGTGTATTCCGGTGACAGGACAGAGCTTGAACAATTATCGAAAATGGAAGATAGGGAAAAAGATTATGAGGATTTATTTCAGAACTTTTGTAGAAGCATTTCTATCAGAGAAAGAGAAAATTCACAGCTGCAGAGACAGAATCTGCCGTTGTGGTTCCGTACACATGTGGTAGAATTTAACAAAAATTAAATTCATTTTTCAGCATGCGATATAAAAATAGAGAGGAATTAGATGAAAACGATTTCAAAAATAAAATATTTACAAAGCTATGACCAGAATAATTATGGAAAATAAGTAATATAATACAAATTTTTCATGATTTTCATACCGCAATCCAATTTAAAAAAAGATTTGACAAATTAACAAGTCAGTGTAATAATGTACCAAAATCAATGTGGTACTACCAGTAGAGGTCGATCACACTGGTTAAAAAATTTTAACATTTCAAAATCTAAGAAAGGGATTGATTGTATGTCAGAGTGTAAAGTTAGTAAAATCAAATTTAATGGAGCTAATGAGGTTCAGGAATTCTGTACTGCAGCTGAGAAATGTGATTTTGACATTAATATTTTCTATAATCGTTTTATCATTGATGCAAAATCAATCCTCGGAATACTCAGTATGGATTTGACAAAAGAACTTACCGTACAGTGTTATGGTGAAAGTCAGGAATTTAATAAGACATTAAAAAAATTTGCAGTAGCGTGATAACCGTATTTAATAGTAATTTATCCTAAAGTTTGTTGATAGATACCCTCCCTTGCAATGAAACAGGAAAAGCCGCCGGGTTGTAATGATTCGGGGGCTTTTTCTGCGTGTATGAACCAAAATATATGCTATAATGTACACGTAGGCAATGAGCAGTGCGTCTGCGAGAAGAGGCGAAGAGCCTGCAGGCAGGCGGAAAAATCAGGAATGTGGAACAGAGTATGAAAAAGAGCAATGATAAAGAGGTTCACACAATAGAAAATAAAGAAGTGATTCGTAGTTCTGTGAGAAATCTGGTTGAGTTTATCCTGAGATCAGGAGATTTGGATACCAGAAGAGGAACTTTTGCTGATAAAGAAGCTATGGCAAAGGGAAGCAGAATTCACAGAAAAATTCAGAAAAAAATGAGCGGTTATTATCAGCCGGAGGTTTCTCTGTTTCACGAGACAGAATATGATGAAATTATTATCAGGGTAGAGGGCCGCGCGGATGGAATTATTGATGATGGAACCAATGTGGTAATTGATGAGATTAAAGGTGTTTATAAAGATTTACATTTTCTGGAAAAACCAGTGGATGTTCATCTGGCTCAGGCAAAATGTTATGCTTTTATCTATGGTTCGCAGAATCGAAAAGAGAAGATAAAAGTTCAGATGACTTACTGTCATCTGGAAACAGAAGAAATCAAGCGTTTTGAACAGGAATATACATTGGCGGAGCTGACTATATGGTTTCAGTGGCTGATAGATCAATACTATCAGTGGGCAAAATGGCAGCATGAGTGGAAGTCGAAAAGAAATCATTCCATGGAAGGGCTGGAATTCCCATTTCCCTACAGAGAAGGTCAGAGAGAAGTGGTCACCGGTGTATACCGAACAATTTTACGGAACAAGCAGATTTTTATACAGGCACCAACCGGTGTCGGAAAAACGATGTCCAC
The DNA here is from genome assembly GCA_004562915.1 of bacterium. Classification (GTDB taxonomy): domain Bacteria; phylum Bacillota; class Clostridia; order Lachnospirales; family Lachnospiraceae; genus Oliverpabstia. The sequence goes on along the minus strand of SFQZ01000054.1, from coordinate 26,300 downwards.
GGTGTTTCCGGCGGTTCGCTCTATGGGGGAAGGAATCGCAGACAAAATATTTTATTTGACGGCTAAAACCATTACAAGGACAGTGGTATGGGAGGCATTTCAGATACTAAATAGTAAAGGGCTTGCATGTAAAGTACTGATTCTTACTTCAAAAGAAAAAATGTGTGTCTGTGATGAAGTGGAATGTAACCCTCTGAACTGCCCCAGAGCAAAAGGACATTATGACCGGGTAAATGAGGCTGTTTTTCAGCTTTTACAGCAGCTGGACAACTACGATAGAGAAACCATACTTCGGTATAGTGAAAAGTTTCAGGTCTGTCCCTATGAGATGAGTCTTGATGTGGCAAGCTGGGTAGATGCGGTAATCTGTGATTATAATTATGTGTTTGATCCGGATGTTTATCTTCGCCGTTTCTTCGGGGAAGGAAACAAAGGAAATTATGTGTTCTTGATTGACGAGGCCCACAATCTGGTAGAGCGGGGGCGGGAGATGTACAGTGCCATTTTGTATAAAGAAGATGTGCTGAAAATAAAGAAGTTGATAAAACCTTACAGTAAAAAACTGGAGCGGGCATTGGAAAAATGTAATCGCCAGCTTCTGGAATTAAAACGGGAATGTGAGACATACCGGGAATTGGAAACTCTGGGAGGACTGTCGATTTCTCTCCTGAACATAATGGGAGAGCTGGAGAATTTTCTGGAAGAACTGGAGGAAGGTGAAGTTCGCAAACAGGTCTTGGATTTTTATTTCCAGGTAAGGAGTTTTCTGTATATTTATGATCTCTTAGATGAGAATTATGTAATCTATTCACAGCATGATGAGGATGGAAGATTTCGAGTAAAGTTGTACTGTGTCAATCCGGCGATAAATCTCCAGAACTGTCTGGATAAAGGTATCAGTACAGTGTATTTTTCTGCCACGCTGCTTCCGATTCAATACTATAAGTTGTTATTAAGCGGAAGGAAGGATGATTATGCCATTTACGCTCATACACCATTTACTTCAGAACAGAAACAGGTGATGATTGGAAGAGATGTCAGTAGCCGCTATACCAGACGAGGACCGGAGGAATATGCAAAAATTGCTGAATATATTCATCGGACGGTAACAGCCTGTCGGGGAAACTATATGATATTTTTTCCATCCTATCGTATGATGGAAGATGTTTATGCAATTTATATGGACAGGTATGAATCCTGCAAAGAGCATATTCTTCTTCAACACGTTTCTATGCAGGAAAAAGACAGGGAAGATTTTCTTGGAAGATTTGAAAAAGAACCGGAAAATCAGGAGAATAGTTTGGTGGGATTTTGTGTGATGGGCGGGATTTTTTCAGAAGGAATTGATCTGACCGGAAAAAAACTGATCGGAGCGGTGATTGTGGGAACGGGTCTTCCTCAAATCAGTTATGAGAGGGAAATTCTGAAACATTATTATGATAAAAAATCAAAAAACGGGTTTGATTATGCTTATCGTTTTCCGGGAATGAATAAAGTACTACAGTCGGCGGGAAGAGTCATTCGTACAAAGGAAGACAAAGGGGTAATTTTACTTCTGGATGAGAGATTCTGTTCATCGGAATATAGAAATCTGTTTCCGAGGGAATGGGCAGAGTATCAGATATGTACGAGACAGAATGTAAGCGAGGTGCTGGGAAATTTCTGGAAGAAATAGGATTGGTTTACGTGCGAAAAGTGTTTCTATTTTCTGAAAAATATAAAAAAAGCAACACAAATCTGTAGAAAAATGATTGGAAATCTATTATAATGGAAATCAACAAATGCAATATTTATGGTTATGTCTGTGTCAGCAGACATATATGTTTAGGCAGCATGATGGGAATGCTGTGATGCGGAAGAGGAAAGGATATGGAGTACAGAGTTTTGAGCCGTGATGCTGCCATGGCACTAGTTGAGGAAAAATTACAGATTAATCCTTGCTACAACGCAGTAGGAAGGGAATGCCTGAAAAACAGTATAAAGATAAAAAAGGTTATGATGCCCGAAGTCAGAACCATAGAGCAGCAGGCTTTTTTTTGCTGTACCGCTTTAAAAACCGCAGAATTCCCCAAAGTTGTAAAGATTGGAAAAGAAGCATTTGCAAATTGCAGTAATCTTAGAAGAATTGAGTTACCCCGGTCGTTGAGTGCATTGGATCAGGCATCATTTTATAAATGTAAGAGAGCAGATCTGGTTAGTTTTTCAGAAAACAGCTGCTGCAGAAAAATCCCACCTCAGGCTTTTGCGGAATGCAGACAGGTGAAGAAACTGATCCTGCCTGAAACACTGGAAGAGATCGGCGATGAGGCTTTCTATAAATGTGATGCACTTACAGACGTGATACTGCCGGATACTTTACAGAAGATTGGAGGAAGGGGCTTTTATCAGTGCGGATTTGAGAGTATTGAACTACCGAAACATCTCAAGTATATCGGAGAGAGCGCATTCTTAAAATGCAAAAAACTGAAATTTGTCCGTATTCCCGAGTCTGTCAGTTATATTGGAAAATGGGCTTTTCATGGTTGCAATGATCTGAAAGTGTTGGAAATTCATCATGATCCAGAAGAAATAGGGGAATGGGTTACCAATAAAAACTGTACCATCCGGTGCTTGAGGGGAAGCAAAATGGAGAAATATGCGAAAGAATATGGAGTACATTTGGAGTTTATTGAACAATAGAGTATTGACATTTGCTGAAAAAAAGGGTAGACTGTAGAAAATAGAGAATTTGTGCAGTATGTTTTATATTAATTATAAACAGTAATGGGAAATCCGGTGTAAATCCGGAACAGGTGAAAGACCCTGCTGTATATGAGTCAGCTCCCGCTGCCTGCTGGTGAAAAGGCATGTAGGGGAGAAGTGTATCATTTTATATTGAAATATCAACCTTCCTGTATATGCAGGGAGGTTTTTTGCATTAAAAGAAAGTTCTTTGATACAAAAACCTCTGGGGGATGTACACTTTGTTCTTCTAGAGATGTAAAAAGACTATAATGATATATTTGAAAAAATTTAATAATTGTTTGTCATGGTTGAGAGAAATCTCATTTAAAGGAATCGGGTAAAAGCCCGACAGATTAATCCCTGCTGTGAGAGCAACGAAAAGAATCAATCCACTGGAGAATTATCTGGGAAGGGATTCTTAGTAGGAAAAAGAGTGGCTCAAGTCAGAACACAAACATGGCGAAAAACATAGATAAAATTATTTCTGGTGGAATTAAGCAGAGATTTATTTTTTATACCCTTTTTTGGAAAAAAGTTAACATAATGTGAGAAACCGAGAGGTTATAACGGTGGGGAAACACCGATATAATAGAAAATTTCTAAACTATGTGAAGAGGGAGGACAAAGATGTATTGAAAAGAGAATATGCTGCAGAAAAAATGAAGAGGAGGAAAACAAATTGAGAACAAAGAAAAGCAAATTATTAAGTCTGTTTCTCGTACTGTGTATGCTGTTTACGCTGATTCCTGTGACGGATGTACAGGCAGCGTCACCAAAATATTACACGGTCGAAAAGTATGATGCAGATGGAAACGGAACAATGCTGGTTCCGCCCACAGAGACAACAAATTGGAGTGGTAGGTATGGTACTACATTTATCACTTCTCTTTTGGGTGGAAGCGGTAATGTAACGATGAGCAATGACGCAGTCACCGGTATTAGGATCGCCGAGGGCGAGTGGTTGAATAACGACGGAAACTCCAAGTGGTATATTGCCACAAACTATAACAAAGAGGTATATCTGGATTCCAGCTACTTCTATGCCAGCGATGCAGATGTGCTTCGATTCATTTATGTGCCAAACGGCGATTTCGGCAAAGTCGGTATGACCACAGAAGGCGCAGACTGGGCTGATGCGCTTATGAAGGTGGAAAAAGGAGATTTGATTAAGATCCTTTCTGCCTATGATGGTTCCACACTTGGCGGTAACCGGAAAGCAGCGTATGATGCAGGAATTCATGTGATACTGGATCCGAATGCTACCGAAGAACAGGTGGAGAATGCAAAATCAAACATGGAAAATGCTTCCGATTCTGCAACAAGCGTAACACTTTCACCGGAAGGTCCCATGGAAATCTATGAAGGTCAGAAAGCAACGCTGACAGCTACCCTGGATCCGGGTGGAAGTACTGATAAGCTTACATGGGAATCTTCCGATGATACTGTTGTTGCGGTAGAGGAGGGTGTAATCAAAGGTATGAAACCCGGTACAGCTACTGTAACAGTAACAGCCGAAAATCCGGAAGTTAATGATAGTATTGAAATTACGGTTAAAGATATTGGAATTGGTCAGCTTTATATCTCCAATATGGGAACATCAAATACAATTGTAGCACTTACTCAGGAACTGACACTGATGGCAGATATCGGAAGTGGGATTCCGGATAATACTGACTGGGTATGGAGTGTAGAGGATGATGCCATTGCTGAAGTTACACCGATGGAAGGCAATGAATTCATGGCATCTGTAAAAGGTAAAAAAGAAGGAAGAACGAATGTAATTGTTACGGTAGGTTCCAAGAGTGCCAGTTTTGAGGTAAAAGTTACACCTTATGACGGTCCATATGTATATTTCGAATATGCTGATGGAAGAGAACCACAATTACTGGATGAGAACAACACTATTACTCTGACCTGTCTGGATGAAGGTAAATTCGTTGTCGGAAGACCACAAGGAGCGACCACCTGGAGCGGCGGCAATGCTAATGTGCCCTCTCTTGCAGGCGGTGATGACCTGCAATACTGGGTTTTCATCAATAGTGAAACCGGTAAGTGGAGTCCATGGGATGTGCGGACATTGAATATGACAGTAGATTCCGGTGGATGGAGTAAGTCTTTTAAAGTGAATTGTGTTGCCAGTGGTATCACCGAACTGAAAACTTATGTAGGGGAACAGGAAGTGACACTGGATGCTCCTTATGTAACAGAAGGAACTGTCAGCGGTGTTGGTGTCACTGCTAAGGGTAAAAATACAGATGGCGAGTGGGTTTCTATTCCTACACAGGCACTGCATTATGCAACCAGTGATACAACCTATAATTTCCGCTGGGTAGGTAATCAAATGTCAATTGCCAGAGGCGGACAGGCTACCATGTCCGTTTTCATGAAAGATAACCGGAATGTGAAAGCTCAGTTCATTGCAAAATGTAATAATATTCCGGTGACCGGTTTTACAGTTACAACGCCGGAAACATTTACCATTACCGGTGAAAAAGATTTTATGACTGGCTACTATTATGGTTTACAGTTATACTCAGATAACTTAAAAATTGAGTTTACTCCGAGCAATGCTACCAATAAAGAATTGCAGTGGGAATCATTGACCCCGGATATCGCTTTTTATACTGCACAGCATAATTCCGGCATTGTTCCCAAAAAAGCAGGAACGGCAAAATTCAAAGTTACAAGTGCAGATAACTCTTCGTTGACACAGGAAGTAACAGTTTTACATTCCTGTACAAAAATCCATTGAAATCAGCAGTACTTGATAAGAACGAGTATGAGATGAAAGTGGGAGATACTGCTGATCTGAATATTACCACAACACCCGAAGATGCTACAGATCAAAGCTTTACCTGGAGCTATGATAAGGAAGGTATTGTGGAAGTAAAAAATAACAAGATTGTTGCTAAAGCAGCAGGAGAGGTTACAGTTACCGGAAAAGCCAACGATGCCACAATGGGATGTGATGATCTTATTTTTACAGTTAAAGTAACAGGTGATGCTGTGGAACAGGATGATCCTATGCCAACAGTAAAGGCAGGTATTGCGCACGGACTGGATTATCTGGAAAATCAGAGTGTAAACAAATATGGTGATGAGTGGAATATTTTTACAATCCTTCGGGCTGGAGGAACGATTTCTGATGAAAATAAGGCAGCTTATATTGTAAGCACAGAAGAAGCAGTAAAGAATGGACTGTCCCAGCCGACAGATTATGCCCGTGTAATTCTGACATTGGGTGTGATGGGAGAAGACGTCACAAACTTTGGCGGCGTGGATCTTACGGAAAAATTGTACAATTGGAAAGATCTGGATTACCAGACTTCCAACCAGATCAGTTGGACACTGCTGGCACTGGACAGCAAGAAATATGAAATTCCTGCAGATGCAAAATGGAGCAGGGAGAAATTGATTGAGATGTGTCTGGCTTTCCAGGATGAGAGCGGTGGATTTTGTCTGACAGATGCTACAGATGTGGATATGACAGGTATGATTCTGCAGGCACTGGCTCCTTATAATAATGCGGAGCATACTGACGTTCAGGCTGCATTCACAAAAGCACTGACCTGGCTGAAAGCTCAGATGGGTACCACCGCAGGTTTTGCTGCAAACAAATCTTACAATGAGAACAGTTGTACTACCGCACAGGTACTGACCGCACTGTCAGCAGCCGGTATGGATGCTGTGGATACTGCGAATGGATTTACCATTGGTAAAAACAATATGATTACAAACCTGTGGAGTTACAAGTATGATGCAGGTGGTTTTTACTGGGATCCGACAGTGGATACGAAAGCTAATGCTATGGGAACCCAGCAGGTAACCTATGCGCTGGAAGCTTACAGACGTTTAGCGGAAAAAAATAATTCACTATATGATCTGACTGATGTTCAGACAAAGGTTAATTATCAGGAAGAACTGGCAAATCTGGTTACTCAGATTGATAAACAGTTAGAAGAAGGCGAACTCACAGAAAGTGACTATACAGATAAGACGTGGGAAGTCTTTGCACAGAAGCTTCAGATTGCACGCACACTGTTGCAGTCCGGTTCTACGGATGAAGCACAGTTGAAAGAAGCAGCAGAGAATCTGCAGGCAGCAATCGATAATCTTGAAAAGAAACCGGAAAGTAATCCAGATCTGGAGGCAGCAGAGGCTTTTGAAGCAAAAGTGAACGCTCTTCCAGCAGCAGATGAAATTACTGTAGCACAGAAAGAAACTGTCAAGAGCCTTATAGATGAATACAATGGACAGACAGATGCAGTAAAAGGATATATTTCCGTAGAATGTGTGAATAAACTGAACGCATGCGCAGACAGAATCGCTGATCTGGAGGCAGCCAATGCAGTTATCGAGAAGATAAATACTATTGGTGATGAGATTACGCTGGATTCGGAACAGGCTATTCTGGCAGCAAGACAGGCATTTGATGCTCTGACAGACACACAAAAGCAGATTGTCCAAGAAGCAGGTGCGAAAGCAATTCTGGAAGAAGCGGAGGAAGCACTATTATCAATACAGAATACAGCGGTTCAAAATGTAATGAATAATATTGCACAGTTTGCTGATTTAGAAGGAATTGTTATAGCAGATAAAGAAGTCCTTCAGGATGTAAGAAATCTTTATGAACAGCTTCCTGAATCACTGCAAGCTCAGGTGACAAATCTTAATGTACTCGTAGCAGCAGAAGCACGTATGAAGGAGTTGGAAACAGCAAATGTGCTCAGTATGATTGAAAATCTGAAAGCACCGGAAGAACTGATGCTTACAGACGAGGAAGGAAATGTTACAGAAAATGTAACAGCAGATGATATCACTGCTATTGCACAGACTAAAGCAGCTTATGATGTCCTTTGTACAGATTATCCGGGTGTTGCAGATGAGATCAAGACACTTGAAGGCGGAGAAGCACTTTTAGATAAACTGGCAAAGGATGTGAATATCGCATCTCAGTATGAAAGCTATATTGAAGCTTATCTTGCAGACATGATTTCAGAGATTCAGAACTTCCCGGATGTGGACGATACCAATATAACCCGCGCGGAAGAACTGATTGGAAAATACGATAATGCATACGCACAGAGTGGTGCATATCTGGACAGTATAGAAGGACTTGCATTAAAAGTGGAAGCAATCAGAAGTCAGGCACAGACGGTAAGAAGTGCACTGAACGAGGCTGCAGCATTTGATCAGTTGATTGAGGAACTTTCAAAAGAACCAATCACATCAGATGAAATGCTGACACAGGAAGAAGCAAAGCTTACGGATATTGACAGTGCATATGCAGCACTCAGTGACGGAGCAAAAGCTTATATGAAGAATGTGAGCGCATGGAATACTGCGAAAGCAAATGTCAATCTGTATAAGACAAACAAAGCAGCAGCTCAGGAAATCGGAACACTGATTCAGGAAGCACAGGAAGCCGGAGAAGAGAATCTTACGGATAACAGTACAGTAGCTGCAGTGAAGAAAGCAGAAGAGGCACTTAGTGCTGTTACAAAAGATGTACAGGCTATGGTTAAAAACAGTGCAGAACTTGAAGCACTGAAAGCATCCATTGCAGAAGCCAAGAATAGAGAATTGGCTGCAAATGGCATTGTGACAATCAAAGAAACCATACCATATGATGCAGTGGTTATTATAAAGGATGCGGACGAGAATGCTGCAAAAACAATGGAAGAAATTCTTTCTGCAGATAAGAAAGCAGAACTTAAAAATGCATTTACACTGGAGAAATATAAGATTGCAGCAGATGGCAGTCTGGAAAATTGGGATACAGAACTTACAGCTATTGTAAACTGTAAGGAAGACCTTACTGGAAAACAGGTGTATGTACTGCAGAAATCGAATGTAGTCAGCAGAACCAGAGCAGCAGTGTCAGCAACAAATTACCTGCAGGCAGTTGTCGACGGTCAGAAGGTTACTTTCAAAATGGATCAGGCTGGAGTATATGCGATTGCACTTGCGGAAGCTGCGTCAACAGATAACAACAATCAGAACAATAACAATCAGAATAACAGTGGTACAGGCGGAACAACGGGCGGAACAACATCTGGAGCAACAGGAGGAACCAGCACAACAGGTGGCAGCACAACAGGAACCAGTGCAACTGGTTCAACAAAGACACCTTCCGGAACCAGTGCATCAGGTTCAACTAAATCAGTTTCCGGCAGCGTTCCGAAAACAGGTGATACCATTCCAACAGAAATGGCAGCTACAGCATTGATGATTCTTGCGGCTCTTGCAGTTCTTGCAGCACTGAATAAGAAACGCATGACACTTTAAAAGAAAGAGTCTGATAGATTATGAAAAGCAGAAAAAGAATATTGAATTATGCGATGTCCCTGTTGCTGGCTGCGGTGTTTACACTTTCCGGAATTCTTGGATTTGCAGTTCCGGTGCAGGCGGCATCCAGCCTGGGAACCATTACCGTATGTGCAGAACGCTTTTCAATTGGTCAGGGATATCTTATAGAACCTTATACGTTAGATATTCAGCAGGGGGATACTTATGCGGATATTTGTAGGAGAGTTCTGGAACAAAAAGGATATAGTTATACGGCAAAAGAATCGCCTTTTTACCTGTCAGGTATCCATGGAGCAGAGGAGGGAATCATTTCGATTCCCTCCTGTATCCAGACAATCGGTCCTAAAAAAATAGGTATCAATACCTTAAATCCTCCGAATAACACGGCTGTAAATGAGTATGCTGGAAATACGGCATGGCTGGGTGAGTTTTCTTATTCCAGAATGTCAGGCTGGATGTATTCGGTGGGAAATGACAGTGGCTATCTATTCCCAGGTGTGGGAATGGATGGGTATGTCCCTAAGGATGGCGATGTATTCCGTCTGCAGTTTACAGTCTGGGGATATGGAGAAGATCTGACAGGATGTAATCAGGATGGATCAATAATATATTATGAAGTTGCTGACAAAACGGCACTTACCAGAAAGATTGCCCGCATCAATCAGAATAAAGAAAACTGGTTTGTCATTGAGGGCTGTGAAGCCGCATATAACAACGCCATAGCCAGCCTTCAGAAACTGGATGCCACACAGGCGGAAATTAATGCAGCATTGGCTGCATTGCCTGAGGAAGAACCGGTATTTCCGGATAACGTAATCCTGAATGAACAGAATGTCACGCTGGCCATCGGCGATACACTGCAGCTGACAGCAGAGATAACACCGGATACTGTTAACCAGAAGGGCTTGTCATGGATGAGCTCTGATCCGGGAATCGTGTCTGTAGATCAGAATGGTTTGCTTACGGCAAAGGGAAATGGCGAAGCTGATGTGACAGTGTCCACACAGAACGGGAAGACTGCAGTCTGCCATGTGACGGTAAAAGTAAGAGCAATTGAAAAAATTGAACTGAACATGTCCAACGCCTCTATGGAGGTACAGCAGAAGGTTCAGATTTACGTAAAAAGCTATCAGCCGGAGAATGCTACGGAAACATTGGCGATTACTTATGCCAGCAGTAATGAAACGGTTGCCATAGTTGACAACCAGGGAATTATAACAGCAGTGAAATCAGGAACTGCGGATATTACTGTAATGACAAAAGGCGGTGTATCGGCAGTCTGTAAAGTACTGGTTGGTGATACGGTAGAACTGGCATTAGCTATGGAAGATAAGATCGATAAACTTCCTGAAGCGGGAAAGATTGCAGAGGAAAATGCCCATGCAGTCATGGAAATCTGGGAAGAATATTCGAATCTTTCGGATGTGGTAAAAGATAAGATCAGCAAAGAAAAAGTGAATAAGCTGACTTTGCTGAAAAAAGAAGCAGATATCATTTTTGAAAAACAGAAAAATATTGCAGCTGCAAATCAATTGTTGAAAGAGCTTCCGGCCTTGTCTGTGGTGTCTTTGGAGCATACACAACAGATTCAGGAAGCAAGAGATGCCTATGATGCCCTTACAATAGATGAAAAGGGAAAGGTAGATGAAAATCTTTATGCAAGACTTCTGAATCTGGAACGTCAAATAGAAGAGCTTAAAAAAGAAATTATCAATGTACAGACTAAAATCCGAGAGTTTTCTTCTTCTGTGACGATAGAAAATGTGGAAGAAGCCGTTGCACTGTGGAATGATTATAGTGAACTTTCACAAGAGCAGAAGTCACAGCTGGGAGATAGTACTGTAACCCGAATGGAAGAGATTTCTGAAGATGCACTTGCATGTATTGAAAGTACAATCAATGATGTTCATAAGTCACAGAAATTTGATTTACATTCACAGATGCTGCAGGATTTTGTAACAGTTTCCAACGTCTGTGAAGAGATGAACAGTGATATCACAGATCAATTGCCACAGGAGACACAGGATTCTCTGGAAAATATCAGAGAGTGGATCCGGCAGAATATACAGACATCGGATAACATCAGTATTTCGGCCGGATGGTTTGTACGACTGGTGGTTAAAGATGCCGAAAGTGATGCGTTGATAGAGAATGCAGTGAAGGACAAATATTCTTCACTGGCAAAGATTATTTTGAATAAAGAAATCTCCTACGAAGATATTCGTACAGGGAAGACCTATAAACCTGAGAAAAGTCAGGAGTTTTCCGTGAATCTAAGAGATGTGGGAACCCTGGATAACCCCAAAGCAGATACAGTGGCTGTCAGTGGAAATGGAAATATAACATTAAAGGAACTGACAGGTAAATATGAGGAGAACATTCTTACTTTTAAGACAGCACATACAGGCAGAATGTTGATTGTGGATAATCCCATCAAAGTAACAGGGATTACAGTGCCAAAGACAGCATCTGTAGGAATCGGGAGCAGCATATCGCTTACAGTAGAATACAAACCTGTGAACGCTACGGTCAATAAAGAATTGAAGTTCAAGAGCTCGGATGCATCTGTTGTTCAGGTTGACGAAAATGGAAAGATAAAAGGGATGGCTCCCGGGACTGCAGATATTACAGTTTCACTGAAAGCCAATTCCTCCATAAATGCAGTATGTAGGATTACTGTTACAGATCAGGCAAATACTCTGACAAAATCAGTGGATCAGGTAATGCAAGAAACTTCTGCGTATATGCTTTCACTGGACACCAATCCGGCAAAAGGCAGTGAATGGTTTGTACTGGGGCTGGCAAGAAGTGGAAAAGACCTGAATGCTCCTTATTTTACGACATACTATAATCATATTGCCAACTACCTGAAAGAAAATAATGGAAAGCTGACGAATACAGCTCTGTACACGGAGTATTCCAAGATGATTCTGGTTATGACGGCAATTGGAAAAGATCCGAGAGATGTGGCAGGTTATAATCTGTTTTCTTATCTGTCAAATTTTGACAATGTGACAAAGCAGGGAATTAATGGTCCGATATGGGCGCTGATTGCTGTGAATGCAAAAGAAGAATATGATTTTCCGAAAGTTTCGGGGGTAGGTAACCTTACCACAAAACAAAAACTGTTAGATTGTATTTTGAATGCAGAGTGCAGCGATGGTGGCTGGACCATGCAGGGGGACAATGCGGATCCGGATATAACCGGAATGGCTTTGCAGGCTTTGGCTCCTTATTACAATAAGAACGGGTATCAAAATGTTACGGCAGCCATGGATCGTGCGATAAACCGGCTAAGTACAATTCAGAATGGAACCGGTGGATATTCCACGATGAATGCGGAGACATCAGAATCCTGTGCCCAGGTACTTACAGGCCTTTGTGCAGCGGGAATTGACCCTATGACAGATGCCAGATTTATCAAAGACGGTCATTGGCTGGTGGAAAATCTGATTTCCTATCATATTGGAAACAGTGGTTTTATGCATGTGAAGGCAGGTGCTGCCAACAATGGAGGGGCTGAAGCCGGTACAGTCAATGGTATGGCAACTGAACAGGCTTATTATGCGCTGACTGCATATAAACGTTTTACAGAAGGAAAGACCAGCCTCTATGATATGTCGGATATGACGGTGAAAGAAGGCGGTAATGGTGATAATAGCGGAACAGGTCTTGAAAACAGTTCATCATCCCAGGGAAATTCCCAGAGTGGAACAACAGACAAGAATACTGCATCAGACAAAACTGTGACGACAGGAAAGACAACTGCGGTAACGGCAGGCGGAATTTCCAAATCTGCATCTACAAAGTCGGTGACTTCATCCAAAGCTTCAGGAGATTCATCCGCTTCTGCTGCGAATGATGAGACCTTTGATGAACTAGAAGAAGAGAAAGAGGAAGGCAGCTGGAGTTTTGACGGTGAGGAATATCAGCCGGATACAGGCAGTACAGATGTGGATTTGGCAGAAAAGGAAGAAAATACAGACGAAGTGGAAACATCAGGACATAGGATTCTTTCACTGGAAAATGTGCCTTATGTTCTGTGTGTGGTTTCCGGAATTGTGCTATTGTTTTTCTGTATCTGGATGATAAGAAGAAAGAAATAACAGGTATAAGAGGGAGACCGGCAGTCTGACAGGAGATTGTCGGAACTCCCTTATCATGTTATCTGGAGGTAATTATATGAGATGGATAAAAAAAGTGGCAGGTTTTTTTCTGATTTTTTTGCTCTGTCTGGGTCTGACAGCGTGTTTTGATAAAAAAGAAGCGGAGCAGGCTGAAACAGAAGTACTGCAGGAAATAAATCAGATTCCTGAGGATGGAATCATCACGGAAGAAGAGATGAAGACCATTGCAGGAAAAGAGGGCGAGTTTAAGTTTTGCGGAGAAGGAGATGAATTCAGTTATGTATGGATTTATAATGGAAGAATGATCAAGAATCCGCAGGAACAGAATCTGAAAGTTACATTAGAGGATGAGAAGACAGAAACGGTAAAAAAAGCAGCAAATAATGCTTCTGTCGGAATGGGAATACATCTGGAGACCATGCATATGGCGGCACCGGCCACTCTGGAAATCACGTTGGAAGAAAAATGGGATGCAGATACTGTCATATGCTGTAAATATCAGAATAAAAAAGTATATAAAATGACGGATGCAGAGATTGCAGATGCTGTAAATGGGGAAAAAACAGTCACCAGGCTGAGGTTTCAGGTGACAGAGACAGGGGACACCTATTATCTGGTAGGCGGTAAGTCTCAGGAAGCATTAGAGAAACAGGATCAGGATAAGAATATAGCTGATGATTCAGATGATAAAACGAATACATCGGAAAAAACAGATGAAGCTGACTCAGACACCGATGAGACTTCATCCGGTCAAACATCTGAAAGTACATCTGGAAGTGAAAAACAAGAAGAGAGCCAGGACAGTTCTGGTGAGGTGTCACAGGAAAACAATGTACATACATGTACGATTTCTATTGAATGCTCCACGATTTTGAACAACTGGGATAATCTGACTCAGTCCAAAGCAGAATTTGTTCCGTCTAACGGATGGATATTGTATCCTTCTGAGGTGGAGTTTACACCGGGAGAGACAGTATTTGACGTATTGAAACGTGTCTGTGCGGATACGGGGATTCATATGTCATCTCGTTATACTCCCATGTATGGCAGCTATTATATAGAAGGAATCAATCAGTTGTATGAATTTGACTGCGGCCAGAAATCAGGATGGATGTACAGAGTAAACGGATGGTATCCAAACTATGGATGTTCCAGTTATGATGTGGAAGACGGGGATAATATTGAATGGAAATATACCTGTGATCTTGGCGTTGATATAGGCGGAGGCGAATATTGATGAAGGATGCATTTTCCCGTTGTCATCCCGTTCTTAATTTCTTTTATTTTTGCAGCGTTCTTGCATTTACCATGTTTGTGCAGCATCCGGTGTTTTTGATGGTTTCGTTTGTAGGCGCAGTGGTCTACGGGGTTGTTCTGAATGGATGGAGAAAGGTACTCAAGATGAATCTTTTGTGCACACTTCCGGGACTTTTGATCGTGGCTTTACTGAATCCCATGTTTAATCATTATGGTGTTACCCCTCTTTTGTATATCGAGAGCAGTGGAAACTGGGTAACACTGGAGGCTTTGATTTATGGGCTGGTTCTGGGGTGTGTAATGTTTATTGTGATTCTTTGGTTCTCCTGTTATAACAAAGTGATGACAAGTGATAAGTTTATTTATCTTTTTGGAAGAATCATACCGGCTATGTCACTGATTCTCTCTATGGCCTTGCGGTTCGTACCAAGATTCGGAAGACAGCTTAAGATGATTCGGAATGGTCAGAAATGTGCAGGAAGAGATATTTCCAATGCCGGTATCATCAGAAAGATAAAATATGGATTGAATATTTTTTCAATTCTGGTTACATGGGCACTGGAAAATGCAATCGAAACTGCCGATTCTATGAAGAGCCGGGGATATGGACTGAAAGGGAGAACCGCTTTTTCTATATACCGTTTTGATAAAAGAGATAAGGTGGCTGGATTGATACTATTGGGACTATTTTGCGTATTTTCTTACGGATGTTCTCAAGGAGCGGCATTTGCACAATATAATCCACGAATATTGCTGGCGGGCGTTACTGTACAGGGACGGATGGCTCCGGTAGATTGTTCGATGCCTCTCAGCATTCTCACATTTGCGGCGTTTTTCGTGTTCTGTATGATACCGCCTGTGCTTGGTATTACCGAGAATATTGCTATGGAGAGAAGCAGAAAAGCTGTGGGAAAAGAGATTACGGTAACATACCGGAGTATATATGAAGAAATGGCGGGAGAGACAAAGAATGATGAACCAGAGTATTGTTGAGATTAATAATTTTTCTTTTGCGTATCCCGGAGAGGAAAAATCATTAAAAAGTATTTCGTTATCCATTGAAGAGGGAAGTCTGAATGTATTATGTGGAAAAAGTGGCTGTGGAAAAAGTACGCTCCTTCGGCAGTTGAAGAGTGTGCTTGCACCTCACGGGGAGAAAAGCGGAGAAATCCTGTACAGAGGAAAATCTCTCGAAAAAGTGGACAACAGAACTCAGAGCAGTGAAATCGGGTTTGTGCTTCAGAATCCGGAAAATCAGATCGTTACGGATAAGGTGTGGCATGAACTGGCATTTGGGCTGGAAAGTCTGGGGTATGACACTCCGACAATCCGGCTGCGGGTAGCAGAGATGGCCAGTTATTTTGGGATTCATAACTGGTTTATGAAAAATGTGGAAGGACTTTCGGGCGGACAGAAACAGCTTCTGAATCTGGCGGCTATTATGGCTATGCATCCCAGACTTTTGATTTTGGATGAACCGACTTCCCAGCTGGATCCCATTGCGGCTTCTGATTTTCTGGAGACTGTGAAAAAAATCAACCGGGATATCGGGACAACAGTGATCCTTACAGAACATCGTCTGCAGGATGTAATCCCGTGGGCTGATCAAGTGTTTGTTATGGATAAAGGAGAGCTTCTGACGCAGGGAACTCCTGGAGAGATTGGAAGAAAATTGAAAGAAGAGGATCATGGAATGTTTCTTTCCATGCCAGTGCCTATGCAGATTTTTATGGAGACAGATACGCAGGAGGAATGTCCGCTCACGGTCAGTGCGGGCAGACGGTGGATAAGCCGTATTCTGGATGGCAAAGAAATCGTGATTCCACAAACGGATAGACAAAAGGATGGAAAAAAAGACAGAACGATTCCTGCAATACACATGGAAGATGTCTGGTTTCGATATGAGAAAAATTCTCCTGATATCGTATGTGGGATGTCCTTGCGGGTGGAGCAGGGGGAATTCTATGCGCTGGTAGGAGGAAACGGTACGGGAAAGAGTACAGCATTGTCGTTGCTGGGACGTGTCCGCCAGCCTTATAGAGGGAAAATTTTGCTGAATGGAAAAGATATCAGAAAATATTCGGATATGGAACTATATCGTGGATATTTGGGTGTACTTCCGCAGAATCCCCAGAGTATGTTTGTGAAAAAGACAGTGAAAGAAGATCTGTATGCTATGATCGGCGGAAAAAAGGATAAAAAATCTGATGAATATTCCATTGATATGAAGAAAGCGGAAGCTATAGAGGGAATTGTCAGTCTGACAAATCTGGAAGGGCTTCTGCAGCGTCATCCCTATGATCTGAGCGGAGGAGAGCAGCAAAGACTGGCACTGGCGAAAGTACTTTTGCTTCGTCCGCGTCTGCTTCTTATGGATGAACCTACAAAGGGTCTGGATGCAGAATACAAAGAAGAGTTGGGAAAAGTACTGAAAAAACTGCAGGAGCATGGAATTACGATTTTCATGATATCGCATGATGTGGAGTTTGTAGCGGAATATGCAGACCGGGTGGGGCTTTTTTTCGATGGGTATGAAGTGACTAGCAAACCGGCGAGAGAATTTTTTGCGGGAAATAATTTTTATACCACGGCAGCAAACCGTATGGCAAGGCATTATTTTCCGGAGGCTGTCACAGGAAAGGATGTTATAAGATGCTTGAAGGAAAATCTTTAGACAGATTTATGGACAGGTTTTGGGGAGAGGAGAAAGAGGGTTCGGAGACAGAACAGGAAAAAGAGGAAGAACAGGACAGAGAGGATCTGCTGGAATATTCTCTGCCGTCTGACGGTTTTTTGATCGCTGCGGTGAAAAAACATAAGATTCCACGAAGAACGTGGATATCTCTCATCGGTTTTCTGATTCTGACACCATTACTTCTCTTTGTACTTGTGCATGAGTATCATGGGAGAAAATATCTCCTGTTTAGCCTACTGATTATTATTTATGCCATGGTTCCGTTTTTTATGGTGTTTGAAGGCAGAAAACCCCAGCCCCGGGAAATGATGGTGATTTCTGTATTGGCAGCCATCGGAGTGGCAGGCAGAGCAGCATTTTTTATGATACCGAATTTTAAACCGATAGCGGCAGTTGTGATTATTACCGGAGTTTCTTTTGGTGGGGAAGCAGGTTTTCTGGTTGCATGTATCATTATGTTGGTATCCAATATGTTCATGGGACAGGGACCGTGGACTCCATGGCAAATGTTTGCGTATGGAATGATCGGATTCCTTGCAGGTATGTTGTTCCGCAAAGGCATATTAAAACCAAAGAAAAGCAGTCTCTGTATTTATGGTTTTCTGAGTGTGTTTTTTATTTTCGGGGGAATTATGAATCCTGCCAGCATTCTCATGTCATACGGCTATATTACGAAAAGCAGCCTGATCGCATACTATATTTCAGGTGCACCGGTGGATTTGGTCCATGCCATATCCACGGTAATATTCTTATGGTTTCTTAGTCGTCCCATGCTGGAAAAGCTGGAACGTATCAAGAAAAAATACGGACTGATCGAACGGGAGGAGAATACGGAATGAAGAAAGAGACACAAAGAATACTAATTTATGCCGGAATGGTACTGGCAGTGCTGATAATCATCTATGGAGTCTGTCATCTTGTAGATACGAAATGGCAGTACGAAGAAGCTGCAAAGGAATATGATAAGCTACAGGCATCAGTAGTGGATGCTAATGTAACCGTTCCGGAGAAAGATGAGAATGTATCTGACGAAAAAATCAATCCGCCCATTATCGTGGATATGGATGAGTTAAAAAATCAGAATCTGGATACGATAGGATGGATATATTACCCTGTATTAGGAATCAATTATCCAATTATGCAAGACGATGACAATAAATACTATATGACACATACTTATCAGGGAGAAAAGAATGCAGCAGGAAGTATTTTTATTGATATGAATGCAAGTGTGGACTTTTCTGATGATAATTCATTGGTGTATGGACATAATATGAAAAACGGAACCATGTTTGGCAGTCTGAAAAACATAAGGAATACAGAAATAGTAAAAAATAATCCGTACATATGGGTATTTATTGATAATACTGCTTTTCGGTATCAGATATTTTCCTGGCACGATGCCAAGGTGACGGATAAGAGTTTTCAAACGATTTTTGATACTTTGGAAGAAAAACAAGAGTATTTGGATTATATAGAAAAAATAGCGGAATACAAACTGGATGTTCCCATCGACGAAGAGGATAAAATTATTACGCTGTCAACCTGTACCAGTGATTCTTCCGTGCGTTTTCTGGTTCATGGAGTATTAGCAGATGAAGTATCAGAGTGATGACAGCAGAAACAGAATCTATATCAGCCATCTCCTTCCAGACAAAGAAATGAAAGAACTGATTGAGGAAACAGGTGTGGGTGTGGAAAGCATTGACTTTTCCATTTCTGAAAATCTGGATCATCTTTCAGAATCCGTAAACAGCTATAAAAAGCGAATGAAAGAAATAGGAACGGAGAATCTGCTTCTTCACGGCCCGTTTCTGGATCTGAATCCGGTTGCTTTTGATTCTGAGATACTGCGTGTGACAAAATTAAGATTTGCACAGGCCTATTCGGCTGCACAGGAACTGGGAGCCAAAAAAATTGTTTATCATACGTGTTACCATCCGGACATCTATTATCTGATTGGATGGGCGGATCGAATGGCTTCTTTCTTCCATGAATTTCTGGAAGAAAGAAGCGAAATTGATGTTGTAATGGAAAATGTATTTGACAGGCAGTGGCAGCCGTTGCTGGATGTGAAAAGAAAAGTTCAGGAAACCAACTTTGCACTGTGTCTGGATATTGGCCATGCAAACTGTTATTCCCATCTGCCGGTAACAGAATGGGTTAAAAAACTGTTTCCCTACATCGAACATATGCATGTACATGATAATATGGGAGAAAAAGACTCACATCTTGCACTGGGGCAGGGAAGTATTGAGATTGAAAAAGTTTTTAAAAAGGTAAAAAAGAGCAAATGCACCTATACTATAGAATGCAATACAAAAGATGATGTCAGAGAATCCTGGAGAAAACTGAAAGGATTGTTGGAATAACCCTCCGGGGGATGCACGCCTCGCAGCAAATAGTCCGAGACATATTTAAAACAGTTTCACAGAATTTCCAGAAATTCTTTTGCGGCAATCGTCAGCGGAAGCTGTGGATTGTGGGTGATGACGAGTTTACGGTTGGGCAGTTCTTCTTCTATATTCAGTATGAACAAATCCCCGTCTTTCGGGATACAGTAATCTGGTACAAAAGCGATTCCCAGACCGATTCTTGCAAGATCAATCAGAAGATCGTTGCTACCCAATTCAATCTCAGGGACCAGGTCAAGCTGATACTGCTGGAACAGGTTATGGAGAAATTCACTGGTGGTACTTTTGCGGTCCAGCATCATGATCGGATAGGAAAGAAGATCTTTCAAATGCAGATTTTTGTCTTTTAACTCACCATAGTATGAGGCGCTTGCGATAAAACAATCCTTAAATGTATGAATTTCCCGTACATGTTCGCCATGGTTCAGCCGGGAATTGGGATAGTTGGTGACAATCAGATCCACCTGTCCCATTTCCAGAAGATCTACACATTTGGTGGAGGTCTGATTGGTCACTTTAATGTGCACGTTGGGATGAGTCTTATGAAATCTGTTCAGGAAGGGCACCAGATAATAACGGCAGATGGTGTCACTGGCACCGATACGGAGCTGTCCGCCTCCCAGATTACTGGCCTCCATAATCTGATTTTCACCGCGTTTGATCAGGTTCATAGCCGGTTCAATATGCCGAAGCAGAGTTTCACCTTCAGGAGTGAGCTGAACTCTTTTTGTGCTTCTGATAAAAAGACTAATTCCCAGCTTTTTTTCCAGCGTTTTGATGGACTGGCTTACAGCTGACTGGGAAATAAAGAGTTGTTTGGATGCCTCGGAAAAACTAAGAGAAATGGCAACATAGTAAAACACCTTATATAATTCGTAGTTAATATCCATTTAGAAGTCCTCCTTATAATTGTTTATAGTATAGCAGATAAAATAAGATAGGGCTACCCATATTTCAAAAAGATCATTTATTAAGAATACCTTATTAAAATAATAAGATATATTAATTTTACTTATAATAAATCCTGTGTTATTTTTATGGTATAATGATAGGATTCATACGGAGAAATCCGTAGGCATCATGGAGTTAAAAACATTTGACTTCAACATTACCTGAAATGATAAATCGAGAAAGGACAGGAAGATTATGAGTAGTGTAAAACGAGTTTACGTGGAAAAGAAACCTGATTTTGCAGTACAGGCAAAAGAACTGAAGCATGAAATCAGCAGCTACCTTGGTATCAAAACAGTAACCGGAGTACATGTTTATATCCGTTACGATGTGGAAAAAATTTCCGATGAGACTTTTGAGAAAGCCTGTGGATGCGTATTTTCTGAACCGCCTGTAGATATTTTATATAAAGAAGAAATCCCTGTTGCAGAGGGTGCGAGAGTATTTTCTGTAGAGTACCTGCCGGGTCAGTTTGATCAGAGAGCAGACTCTGCCATACAGTGTGTACAGTTTTTGAAAGAGGATGAACAGCCGATTATTAAATCAGCTACCACATATGTGATCGAAGGGGATATTACAGAGGAAGAGTTTGAAGCAATCAAAAATCACTGCATCAACCCGGTAGATTCCCGTGAAACCGGTATGGTAAAACCGGAAACTCTGGTAACCAAATTTGATGATCCGGAAGATGTTAAGATATTTGACGGATTTAAGGATATGGAAGAAGCTCCGTTAAAAGAACTGTATGATTCTTTAAATCTGGCTATGACATTTAAAGATTTCCTGCATATCCAGAATTATTTTAAAAATGAAGAAAAACGTGATCCGTCTATGACAGAGATTCGTGTATTGGATACTTACTGGTCTGATCATTGCCGTCATACCACTTTTTCCACCGAATTAAAAAATGTAACATTCAAAGACGGAGATTATAAAGAGCCGATCGTAAAGACCTACGAGCAGTATCTGTCAGACCGTGAGGTTCTCTACAAAGGAAGAGATGACAAGTTCATCTGCCTGATGGATCTGGCTCTTCTTGCTATGAAAAAGCTGAAATCCGAAGGAAAACTGCAGGATCAGGAAGAATCCGATGAGATTAATGCATGCTCTATTGTTGTACCGGTAGATGTGGACGGTAAAGAAGAAGAGTGGCTGATCAATTTTAAAAATGAAACCCATAATCATCCGACAGAGATTGAGCCTTTTGGTGGTGCTGCCACCTGTCTGGGCGGAGCGATCCGCGATCCGCTGTCAGGACGTACTTATGTTTATCAGGCTATGCGAGTGACCGGTGCAGCAGACCCTACTGTGTCTGTAAAAGATACACTGAAAGGAAAATTGCCGCAGAAGAAACTGGTAAGAAGTGCAGCACATGGTTACAGTTCTTACGGTAATCAGATTGGACTGGCAACCGGATATGTAAAAGAAGTTTACCATCCGAATTATGTGGCAAAACGTATGGAGATCGGTGCTGTTCTCGGTGCAGCTCCAAGACGTGCGGTGAAGAGAGAAAATTCAGATCCCGGCGATATTATCATTTTACTGGGCGGCCGTACCGGACGTGACGGTATCGGTGGTGCTACCGGTTCTTCTAAAGTCCATACAGAAGCTTCCATCGAAGTGTGCGGTGCAGAAGTTCAGAAAGGAAATGCTCCTACTGAGCGTAAGATTCAGCGTATGTTCCGCAGAGAAGAAGTCAGCAGACTGATCAAGAAATGTAATGATTTTGGTGCGGGTGGAGTATCCGTAGCAATCGGTGAACTTGCAGCAGGTCTTCAGGTAAATCTGGACAAAGTTCCGAAAAAATATGCAGGTCTGGACGGTACAGAAATCGCTATTTCTGAATCTCAGGAGCGTATGGCTGTTGTGGTTGACCCGAAAGATGTAGATGAATTCATGAAATATGCCAATGAGGAGAATCTGGAGGCTGTTGTGGTAGCAGTAGTTACAGAAGAGCCTCGTCTGGTACTGAAATGGAGAGACAAAGAGATCGTTAATATTTCCCGTGCGTTTCTGGATACCAACGGTGCTCATCAGGAGACAGAAGTTCTGGTTGATATTCCAAACAGAGAAGGCAACGTTCTGAAGCGTCCGGAGCAGGCACCGGCAGATACAAAGAAGCAATGGCTGGATGTACTTGCTGATCTGAATACCTGTTCTCAGAAAGGTCTTGTAGAGATGTTTGATGGTTCTATCGGAGCCGGCAGTGTCTTCATGCCTCATGGTGGAAAATATCAGACTACCGAGACACAGGCTATGGTGGCAAAAGTTCCGGTAATGAATGGGAAAACAAACACCGTAACAATGATGAGCTATGGATTTGATCCTTATGTATCCAGCTGGAGCCCGTATCATGGTGCGGTTTATGCAGTAGTAGAGTCGGTGGCGCGTATTGTGGCTAACGGCGGTGATTATTCTAAGATCCGTTTCACTTTCCAGGAATATTTCCGCAGAATGACAGAAGATCCGGAACGTTGGAGCCAGCCTTTCGCAGCACTTCTGGGTGCGTATGCAGCACAGCTGGGATTTGGTCTTCCGTCTATCGGTGGAAAGGACAGTATGTCCGGAACCTTTAATGATATCGATGTTCCGCCGACACTGGTATCTTTCGCAGTGGATGTCGCAAAGAAACAGGACATTATTACACCGGAGCTGAAAAAAGCAGGAAGTAAGCTGGTATGGATTCGTATTCCGAAAGATGCATATGATCTTCCGAAATACGAAGAGACCATGGACCTTTACGGAAAACTGCATAATGATATTCTGGCGGGAAAAGTTATTTCCGCATATGCTCTGGACCGTCATGGTATTGCAGCAGCTGTCAGCAAAATGGCATTTGGTAATAAGATGGGTGTGAAGCTTGAGCACAATCTTGATGAGAGAGATCTGTTTGCTCCTGGATTTGGTGATATTGTCTGTGAGGTTCCGGATGGAAAAGTTGGTGAGCTTTCCGTTACTTACACAGTAATCGGTGAAGTAACCGACAGAGCGGCATTTGAATATAAAGACGGTATGATGATTTCCGTGGATGAAGCTATGAACGCATGGACAGGTACTTTGGAAAAAGTCTTTAAAACAAAAGGTACAGACAATATGGCACCGGTAGAAAGCCCGCTGTACAAGGCAGAAAGTATCCATATCTGCAAAAACAAAGTGGCACGTCCTACCGTATTTATTCCGGTCTTTCCGGGAACTAACTGCGAGTATGACAGTGCGAAAGCTTTCAAACGGGCAGGTGCTGATGTTATTACAAGGGTGTTCAAGAATCTGACAGCAGAAGACATCCGTGATTCTGTAAATATATTTGAGGATGCAATTAACCAGGCACAGATTATTATGTTCCCTGGTGGATTTTCTGCAGGTGATGAGCCGGATGGTTCCGCAAAATTTTTTGCCACTGCATTCCAGAATGCGAAGATCAAAGAAGCAGTAATGAAGCTGCTGAACGAGAGAGATGGTCTTGCCCTGGGTATCTGTAATGGATTCCAGGCACTGATCAAGCTGGGACTTGTTCCTTATGGTGAAATTGTAGGACAGACAGTAGATTCACCGACTCTGACCTATAACACCATTGGACGTCATATTTCTAAGATGGTATACACCAAAGTGGTTACCAATAAATCCCCATGGCTGCAGCAGGCAGATCTGGGTAAAGTATATGTAAACCCGGCATCTCATGGTGAAGGACGTTTCGTAGCTGGTAAAGAATGGATTGACAAACTGTTTGCAAACGGACAGGTGGCTACCCAGTACTGTGATCTGAACGGAAATGTATCCATGGATGAAGAGTGGAATGTCAATGGCTCTTATGCTGCAATCGAAGGTATTACCAGTCCGGATGGCCGTGTACTTGGTAAAATGGCTCACAGTGAGCGTCGTGATGATGCAGTTGCCATGAATATTTATGGCGAACAGGATATCAAGATTTTTGAATCCGGTGTTGCTTATTTCAAATAAATAGATACTAAATAACAGTCCTAAAAGGAACCGTTGTTTTCCGGATGGAATCGTAGATTCGGGAACAGCGGTTCCTTATATGATGAGAATTTTGAGAGTGCAAAGCACGGAGAGATTCGTGGTCTCATCCCATTTATCGGGCAACTCACATAATAAAAGAAAACAGAATTTCAGGTGATAGAATGTTGAATGAAGAAGAAAAACAGAGAGTGGAACTGTTTGTTGAAAAGAATAAAGAGCAGACTTTGGAATTGGTTAAAAAGCTTGCTTCTATTCCGGCACCTTCTCACCATGAGGAAAGGAAAGCAGCTTTTGTAGAAAAGTGGCTGAGAGAACAGGGAGCAGAAGGCGTTTTTATTGACGAGGCATGCAATGTTATATTTCCCTATGGCTGTGATGAAGGAAAAGAGATTGTTGTGTTCATGGCTCATACAGATGTGGTATTTCCGGATTTGGAACCTTTTACGGTAACGGAAGATGAAGAGAAATTGTATGCACCAGGAATCAAGGATGAT
This sequence comes from bacterium, assembly GCA_004562915.1. Taxonomy (GTDB): domain Bacteria; phylum Bacillota; class Clostridia; order Lachnospirales; family Lachnospiraceae; genus Oliverpabstia. Next base: position 1,351 of record SFQZ01000054.1, on the reverse strand, counting down.
AATGCGGATCTGGCTAATCTTTTAATGTGTGCGAAATTTCTTCTGGAATATAAACCGATTATGTCGGCAGGGATACTGTTTGTGGCTAATTCCTGTGAAGAAGGACTTGGAAATCTGAAAGGCAGTAAACTGATATATGAAACTTACAAAGAACAAATAAAAGAGAGCATATCTTTTGATGGCAATCTGGATGCAATTGTGAACAGAGCGGTAGGGTCTCAGCGATATCGGGTCAGTGTAAAAACTGAGGGAGGACATTCTTACGGTGCATTCGGAAATGATAATGCGATTTATGAATTGGCTTGCGTCATTCAGTCTCTATATGAAGTTCAGGTGCCGAAGAAAGCGAAAACGACTTATAATATAGGAAAAATCGAGGGAGGAACTTCCATTAATTCGATTGCACAGTCCGCCTCTATGTTGTATGAATTTCGTTCGGAGGACAAAGAATGTCTGAAAATGATGGAGAAGACCTTTGAAGAGGTGATCAAAAAGTATCGAAAAAAGGGTCTGGATGTGACAGTAGAAATTATGGGAGTTCGGCCCTGTGGAAAAGATGTGGATGAGAAATTGCTGGATGAACTGACAAAGAGGCACTGCAATATCATCGGACAATTTACCGAACGAAAGATTACCGTGGGGGCGGGATCTACAGATGCCAATACATTTCTTGCTCATGGTATTCCGGCAAATGTGATTGGAACCGCAATCGGAGGGAAAACCCATACCCGGCAAGAGTGGATTAGAAAGGATAGTATGGTTACAGGACAAAAGATTGGACTGGCAAGTGTATTGTGGTATAGGACTGAAAAGAAAAAGGAAATCCTGTAAATCAGGATTTCCAATTAAAAAATAGCGAGAGGGGGATTCGAACCCTCGACACCACGGGTATGAACCGTGTGCTCTAGCCAACTGAGCTATCTCGCCATTTAGCAAAATATAAAATTCTTCCGAAGAAGAGTGGAACCTACAGGGCTCGAACCTGTGACCCTCTGCTTGTAAGGCAGATGCTCTCCCAGCTGAGCTAAGATTCCATGGGTCATCGGCTGCATATCACAACCAAAAAGTATTTATAAAGAAAATCTTTATAGTAGCGAGAGGGGGATTCGAACCCTCGACACCACGGGTATGAACCGTGTGCTCTAGCCAACTGAGCTATCTCGCCATAAACAAGCTGTCACCCGCAACCTGCCTTACCATTATATGAAATGAATAGAAAAATGTCAAGAACTTTTTGAAAAAAATATGCAAATCTATAAGCCATTTATGATAATGTCTCAGTATACCACATATGAAAATGTCCCAGATGTGGTAAAATATCCTCCGTGCGACTTATAACGAACAGGAGGAA
>SFQZ01000208.1 GCA_004562915.1 bacterium | reverse complement strand
ATGAACTGAGGATATGTTTCAAAAAACTGGAGAAATGCCAGATGCGTAGTTGTATTAGAGGATAAAAAGAGATTCAGGAAAAAGCATTAAAATGCGATCAAATAAATATGGCATAAAAAAGAGAAGAGGTGCGGAAACATTGCTGATATGCGAATGATTGTATACAGGAGTCGCTATAGCGCTTACTTTTCATTTTTATATATAATTTCGTAAAAGTATCGTTTTGCGAATAAATATATCCTTCCCCTTTCTGAGCAATCTATTCTGAACAAACCCAGATTTTGATAGTTAAAATGAATTTTGCTATAGCACTTGTGATAGTTTTATATAAAAACTGAAAAATAAAAAGTGTTTGAGTTTCTTTTATGTCTCAAACACTTTTTTTATTTCTACGCCATCAAACCAGAGGTTCTATTTTTGTAAATGTATCTGCGTTGGTTTTGATTTTTTGTTCATTGCCAATACTGCAGATATTTGCACAATCGATGCATTCCAGCAGATTTTTGCAGCTGCGGATATCTTCGGCTGTTGTATGCAGAATTTCCAGACGATTCTGGATCATGTCTTTTTCTGTGATATTCTTATAGAATCTGCTGATGGCTTCGTTCAGCAGATCCATATTGGTCTTCGGCTGATCCAATCCATTGATGGTCCCCAGGATATATTTTGTCATTTCACGCGTGTCAGCTTTGAAATTCTGGATTTCCTTATATAGCTTCTGATAGATATGATAGGTTTCTGTCAGATTAGGGTCACGGTAAGAATAAAAATAACTGAAGCCGCTTCTCATAAATTTGCATCCGCAGCCATAAGCCCCACCCTGCACACGGATCTGATTCCAAAGATATTCCAGATTGATGATGGTTTTCAGTACTTGATATTTCCCATGAAAATCTATACCTTGTTTCTTGTAATCTCTGCCAGATCAGCCCTTTCGCTGCCCAGAGCAACATTCATATTCTGCTGTGTAAAGAGGATGGCTGCGGTCTCTTTCAGCTTTTTAATCACAGGTGCAGGGTCTTTTTCTAATTGTGCGTCCGTCTCACAAAGGAAACGATAATAGCGAAGGCCGCTGGTGATATCTTCCACCCGTTGACCGGGGAATAAATTGCTGCCGCTATAGAAGATGGCAAAATAATGAGAGTTGTTCAGCAGCTCATTTTCTCCTTTTATTTTTGCAGATTTTACGATCTTTTTCATGCTTTCCACAGAGTCAAATTTTGTGTGGAAGAGGATTTCTTCTGTCATGGAAATGGCTGCATCCAAATCTTCTCTCAGCAGCTTTTCTTTTACTGTTACAAAAGATCGAAAAGCAGATGCATCTATATTATAGATATTGTTGTGCAGAGAGAAGCCGCCGTATACCTGATTTTTCACCGTTGGTAGTTCCCGATAAGAATAGTTTTCTGTATCCAATTTTCCCAGTAGATCCGTCAGCAGGCCCGTATAAGGCAGCAATTCCTGAGGCACAGCAGAAGTATCGAACATCAGTTTCAGATAAAGGATACCATTGCTTTCCATAGGAACATGCAGGAACGAATTGCCGGATCCCAGTGTTTCATTCTTATATTTTGTCAGTTGAGGGTTTTCATCGATCTCAGAGATCTCCAGTAAAGGGATCTGTGCAAGGATTTCAGGTGTATCCTCCTGCTTCTGGAACATATTCAGTTTTGCTGTATCGGCTTTGATCTCATCAAAATCTGACTGGGTCATAGCTTCTTTTCGCTTCGCCATCTTTGTGGCAAAGGCTTCGGCTTCCTTCTGTGCCTTGCCTTTTTCCGGTGTGAAAACCACATAAGTCTTATCTTTATTGTTTAAGAATACCTCTTCCATCAGTTTTTCGAAATAGTTTTCACTGCTGCCCTTTTTCAAAGTTTCCATGATCTCCAACAAGCGCAGGCTGTCACAAGGGTCTTCTCCGTGGAGCCAGCGTTTCATCAGTCTGGAACAATAGACCAGCCCCTTTGGCGTAGAACCATAATCTTCTTCCCGCAGCAGGAAATCATATTTTCGCAAAGCACCCTTCAGTAAATCTTTGGGCAGACCTTCGGAAATCAGACGTTTCCATTCCTCTTCGATGATACGGATAAATTCGTTTGCTTTCTCTGCGTCGGCGTTTTTTGCAACGATGCTGAATACCATTTCATAGGTGGAAGAATCGAACCAGCCTTCTGTTTCCTGGCAGATTCCCCCTTCCATCAAAGCTGTTTTCAGGGGAGAAGCGTTGGTTTCCAGCAAAACATAGGATAAGATCTGCAGTGCCATGATACGCTCAGGATCGGTGCATTTGCCGACTTTCAGATTATAGGTCAGGAAAGTACCGCCCTCTTCCCCCGCTTCTGCAACAGGGTAGGTTTCATGGACGATCTCCCCCTTTTTCACACATTCTGTTTCACGGATCACAGGAAGTGCAGCACTCCTTGTGAATTCCTTCAAAAAGCCTGCATCGATATGTTGCAGGCAAGCCAAAGGTTCCATATTCCCATAGAGAAAGAAATAGGCATTAGAAGGATGATAATACTTCCTATGGAAATCCAAAAAGTTTTCGTATGTCAGGTCTGGAATGGCAGCAGGATCGCCGCCGGATTCAAAGCCGTATGTGGTATTTCCGAAAATAGAACGGGAGATCACACCACTCAGCAGGCTTTCAGGATCAGAAAGAGCCCCCTTCATTTCATTGTAGACCACACCGGTGACTTCCAGGGGGGCGTCTGCGTCTCTCATAAGATATCGCCAGCCCTCCTGCTGGAAAATTTCCTTCTTTTCATAGATTTTAGGAAAAAAGACTGCATCCATATAAACATCCATCAAATTGTGGAAGTCCTTTTCATTGCAGCTTGCAATGGGATACATGGTCTTATCCGCATAGGTCATAGCATTCAGAAAGGTATTCAAAGAACCCTTGGCCAGTTCATTGAAAGGGTCTTTCGCTTCATATTTTCTGGAACCGCAGAGAACGGAATGTTCCAGAATATGAGGTGTGCCGCAGTCATCTGCAGGCGGTGTTTTGAATGCCACATTAAAAACCTTATTGTTGTCTGTATTTTTCAGATAGAATAAGCGCGCCCCGCTCTTTTCGTGCAGGAAAAGATATGCGGTACTGTGAACGTCGCTGATCTCTTCTATTTTTTCCAGTGTAAACCCATGATAGGTCTGGTTTAAGCTAAATTCAGCCATAAAGCACCTCCTTAAAGTACAATAAAATAATTATACCATAAAAGTTCTTCATTTTTCACAGAAAAGAAAAAGGACAGGAGTTTTCTCCTGCCCTTTGAAGATTCCTATGATTATTTGAAGTATCTGTTGTACAGACCCAGGAATGCTTTACCGTGTCGAGCTTCGTCACGACCCATTTCATGAACTGTATCATGGATTGCATCCAGGTTAGCAGCTTTTGCTCTCTTAGCCAGATCGAATTTACCAGCTGTTGCGCCGTTTTCAGCATCGATTCTCAGTTCCAGGTTTTTCTTTGTGGAGTCTGTTACAACTTCACCCAGCAGTTCTGCGAATTTTGCAGCGTGTTCTGCTTCTTCGTAAGCAGCTTTTTCCCAGTACAGGCCGATTTCGGGATAGCCTTCTCTATGAGCAACTCTTGCCATAGCCAGGTACATACCAACTTCGCAGCATTCGCCTTCAAAGTTTGCTCTCAGGTCTCTCATGATATCTTCGCTGGAACCCTGTGCAACGCCAACAACGTGTTCAGCTGCCCATTCCATTTCGCCGGATTTCTGTTCTACGAACTTATCAGCGCCAACATGGCAAACGGGACATTCTGCGGGAGCAGAATCACCAACATGAACATAACCACATACAGAACATACAAATTTTTTCATAATCTTTTCCTCCTTAAAACTCTTTAAACTCTATTTTTAAAATGATAAATTGTTGTTATCTGATAATTATTATAAATTAGACTTTCTACTTTGTCAATAGAATTATGATAAAAAAGCTAGGAATTTTATGTTAAATCTCATTCATCAAAAAATAAGGAGCCTGTATGTGCCTTTGCACAACATCGGCTCCGTTTTATTTATTCCTCTTCCTTGCCCCAGATTCCTTTCACATCTGTCAGGTCTCTAGTACTGAGCATATATTTTTCTACCATTTTCAGAGGATTATAGGAACGTTTTGCTTTTCGCATCCCTTCGATGCCCATATCCTCTTCCCTGTTCACCAGCTCCACTCCTTCACATTCATGCAGGATGTACTGCTGATTGATCATCGGAAAAATACCTTCATATTCTGTATTTGCTTTTTCGATATGGATCAGCTGGATATGAGGATGCAGGCGTTCGCCTACGGTAAATGCACACAGCTTGCCATCGATATAGATGGCGCCGCCGGTCAGTTCCAGTTCGTCCATATTGTGCAGTGCCAGCTGAACAGATTTCTTTTCATCCTCCATGGATTTTGATTCTTTTCCATCTTTATCTTCGATCCACAGGTCGTACAGGGCGATACAATCTTCGATCATGGATTTGTCCAGTTTTCTGTATTCAAAATCAGGATACTTTGAAAGGAATTTATTGATATGGTTGCGTTTCCCATGCAGC
>SFQZ01000207.1 GCA_004562915.1 bacterium | reverse complement strand
TAGACATTCACCCGTTCGTTTTAAGTGAGGACGGAACTTCAAAACAAGCTGATTTAGAGGGTGGCTGGTATGAGTTTGAAAAAGATTACTTTGGTAGTGTTTTTTTTGAAGGCAAAACAATTCCTTGTATATCTTTAAAAGGCCAAAAAGTTTTCCATTCAGGTTATGAATTAAGAGATAAAGATAAGCATGATATTTCAATTCTTGAAAGTTTATCAAAATAACATCGCTGTAATTTCTAAGATAAATTGCAGTTTGTAGAACTGAAAAATATGAATTTGATGCAATAATGGGAGATGTTAATTTGCGTTGCTTGTGGCAATGGTTGTTTTGATATTTAATGATTGTATCAAAACAAAGGAGGCACAGGGTATGTTAAACGAGAATATTAGAAATTTGCGAAAATCAAAAGGACTTTCGCAAGAAGAACTAGCTATCAGGTTAAACGTAGTAAGGCAAACAATATCCAAATGGGAAAAAGGATTATCCGTTCCTGATTCAAGTATGATTATTTCATTAGCAGAGGAATTAGATACATCTGTAAGCACCTTACTTGGGGAAACTGTACAGGAAGAATGTTTGGATAAAGAAAATATGAAGAGCATTTCAGAGAAGCTTGAAGTTATCAATCTTCAACTTGCTAAAAGAAGTTCTATGAGAATTCATACAGTCCGTTATTTGCTTATTTCATTATGTGCAATTATTACAATAATTTTTATTGCTTTTGCTGCTATGAATGGTGAATATTTGACTTGGGATTTTAATGATCCAGAGTTGGCAATCGTAGGTACTCTATTACATGGTTTTGAGTTTTTATTTATCAGATTGGCCCCATTTCTTCTTACGGGATCAATCATTGGAATTGTATTCACATATAAAAAACGATAAATCAAATTTCATAAGAAAAACAGAATAAAAAGCGTTAGAGCATGTAGATATCCATCTATGTGCTCTTTTTTTGCGTTTTTTTAAGAAAAGGTCCTGATGATCAGGCAGAAAGGAGAAAAAAGTGAAGATAAAAATAAGATCACCTTGCAAATAAAACAGGTAAAAAAAGAGGTCTGAATAATAGGGAAAGGAGAGAGGAAACGCTGACAGACCATAGAAACAGCGTTTATTCAGAAAAGAATATGGGATTTTTCGGAAGTGCAATTACAATCTTACAGACATTAGTCGTAGCGATTGGTGCAGGTCTTGGTGTCTGGGGAGTTATCAACCTGATGGAAGGTTACGGAAATGATAATCCGGGCGCAAAATCACAGGGAATTAAGCAGCTTATGAGTGGCGGTGGTGTGATCCTGATCGGTACACAGTTGATTCCGCTTTTGAGTGGATTATTTGGTTAAAGGAAAGGAGTAGAGATCCATGTTCAATCAAATTTTTGATGCGATTGAGGAATGGATGAGGGAACTTCTAACAGGTATGATCAGTTCTAACCTGGACCGTATGTTTACGGATGTCAATCAGAAGACAAGTGAGATTGCGGGCCAGGTTGGACAGACGCCACAAGGATGGAATGGCAGTATCTTTAGTATGATCGAAGGACTGTCAAATTCAGTCATCATGCCGATTGCAGGTATCATCATAACATTTGTACTGTGTTATGAACTGATCTCCATGCTGACAGAGCGAAATAATATGCATGATATTGATACATGGATGTTCTTTAAGTATTTTGTAAAAATGTGGATTGCCGTTTATCTGGTAAGCAATACGTTTACCATTACGATGGCGGTCTTTGATGTAGGACAAAACGTCGTAAACTCGGCGGCAGGGCTGGTTTCAGGAGATACATCCATTGATATCAGCTCTGCGATCACAGATTTATCTGCTACATTAGAAAGCATGGAGATCGGAGAACTTGTGATATTGGCATTGGAAACTTTGATCGTAAGTTTCTGTATGAAGATCATGTCTGTACTCATTACGGTTATCTTGTATGTCCGTATGATAGAAATTTACCTTTATACCTCAGTTGCACCGATCCCATTCGCAACGATGAGCAACAGAGAGTGGGGACAGATCGGAACGAATTATTTCAGAGGACTCTTTGCCCTGGCATTCCAGGCATTTCTGATGATGGTATGTGTTGCTATTTATGCAGTATTAGTGGCCGGCATCCAGTTTTCAGATAATCTGAGTTCCTCATTATTTGGTGTAATGGCATATACGGTGATCTTATGTTTCAGTCTGTTCAAGACAGGATCACTTAGTAAGTCAATCTTTAATGCACATTAAAAAGAAAGGAAGTGAAACACATGGCGTATGTGAGTGTGCCGAAAGATTTAACGAAGGTAAAAAATAAAGTGGCATTTAATCTTACGAAAAGGCAATTGATCTGTATTGGCATTGGAGCAGCTATGGGAATTCCCTGTTATTTTCTCTTTAGAAATGCTCTTGGAATCAATAATGCTGCAGTCCTTATGGTACTTATGATGCTGCCGGCCTTTTTGTTTGCCATGTATGAGAAAGATGGAATGCATCTGGAAGACGTATTGATGCATGTGATCCGGGTGAAATTTATCCGGCCATCTGTCAGAAAATATGAAACTGAAAACTATTATGAATCGGATCCAGATGGAGAAGATCAGAAAACGATGAGAAAGGAAGAAAGGAAAGGGGGAAATAGTGGTGGTAAGAAAAAGAAAAAAGGCCGCAAATAAAAAGAAGAATGGAAAAAAAGATGTAAAGAAACTTACCGTTCAACAGACCATTGCCTACAAAGAAATGGGAAGGGATGGTATTTGCAGGGTGCAGGGAAATGTCTATTCCAAATGTATCCGGTTTTACGATATCAACTACCAGTTGGCGCAGAATGAAGACAAGAATGCGATCTTTGAAAACTGGTGTGATTTCCTGAACTATTTTGACAGCAGCATACATTTTCAGCTCAGTTTTATCAATCATAAGAGCAGCATGAAGGAGTTTGAGCAGGTGATCAAGATCAGTCCACAGGGAGATGCTTATGATGATATCCGTATGGAATATGCCAATATGCTGAAAAAACAGCTTGCAAGAGGAAACAATGGTTTGGTGAAAACGAAATACATCACCTTTTCCATTGAAGCGGAAAATATCCGGGAAGCAAAACCGAAGCTGGAGCGTATCGAATCCGATATCCTAAATAACTTTAAGATCCTTGGTGTGATGGCGTATCCTCTGAATGGGGAAGAACGATTACGGATTTTGTATGAAACCTTTAATCCGGATTCTACGGTGGATTTCCAGTTTGATTATGGTTCTATGATTAAAACTGGTTTAAACACAAAAGATTATGTAGCGCCTACCAGTTTTGTCTTTAAGGAAGGGAAGACCTTCCAGATGGGAAATACGATGGGGGCGGTTTCTTATTTACAGATTCTGGCTCCGGAGCTGACAGACAAGATGCTGGCAGAGTTTTTGGATATTGATAAGGACTTGATCGTAAATCTGCATATTCAGTCTGTGGATCAGATGAAAGCGATCAATCAGTGCGACTCGTTCCTGAACAAAGCCTTCGTGGTTGAAGGACAAAATCAGGCATTAACAAAAGAACGAAAATTTCAAATGTTAGGAGAACTAACAATCCGAGAGGTGGAATGATGGGGTAACGCCCTGAAACGCCCCCTTAATACTCCGACTGGCATTTCAACAGAAATGTGACTTGTCAGAAGCTCGGTGAAGTCGGCTGAGAGTAGCCGTATGGATTGCTGGATAAATACCAGCCTCACGAAAGCTGTCCAGAGGTGGACGGTGCTACCTATAGGCCGGAGGTCTACAAAATACCCAAGGTCAGAATGTTTGAAATATGACTGACGAAAACCGCGAATGTAAGGGTCTATACCATGACGGCATAGAAATGTGCCGGTAGCGTTAATCGCTAATCAGTGTGGTGGAGTAAAAATTGATGTTATGAAACACCATAGCACGTTACAGGCGTGTTCAAGCTGACAGGCTTAAAGCGGAGACCTAAAGGTATATGTAAAGATAGGATTGTTGGAACGAGGAAAGGCAGTAGGCTTCCACCATTAGGAAGTAAGCAGACGAATCATATAAGCTGCTGTACTACTGCTGAAAAGCAGAGGTCGAACCGATGATGTTTTCTGCGAAAAAGAGGAAAACGGAGGAATGGCCTCAAGTCAGTCAAACAGACAACTTAGCACTTAGTCGCAATTAGGATTGCGAGTATGACAAAAAGAAGTCACTCGCCGTAAAGGAGAGTGATGCCTGATGCCAAATGAGAAGAAACCAAAAACAAAATACGTGGAGTATCTCCGCCATGCTGAATACTACGATATGCAGAGTACCTTTGATGAGCTGTATGCCAGAAGTCAAGCCGGAGAAATCTTTGACGGCCTGATGGATGTGATACTTTCGAGAGAAAATATCCTATTGGCCTATCGGAACATCAAATCCAATACCGGGAGTTTTACACCGGGGACGGATAAGCTGAAAATTTCTGATATTGGTAAACTTACCGCTGACGAAGTAACAGCGAGGGTACGTAGAATCGTAAAGGGAGGTAAAAACGGCTACACCCCAAGAAGCGTGAGACGCAAAGAAATCCCTAAGCCAAACGGGAGTACCAGACCTCTGGGAATCCCTTGTATATGGGATAGATTGGTACAGCAATGTATCAAGCAAGTCATGGAGCCTATCTGCGAAGCCAGATTTAGCAATAACAGCTATGGATTCCGTCCGAATCGGTCGGTTGAAAATGCGATAGCGGCAATCTACAGGCTTATGCAGAGGTCAGGACTTTACTATGTTGTGGAGTTTGATATTAAGGGCTTCTTTGACAATGTAGACCATTCAAAGCTGATAAAACAGTTATGGTCACTTAATATTCGGGATAAAGAATTGCTCTATGTAATCCGCAGGATTCTCAAAGCACCAATCCTCATGCCGGATGGCCATATAGAACACCCAGCAAAGGGAACGCCGCAGGGCGGCATTATTTCACCACTGCTGGCAAATGTGGTTCTGAATGAACTTGACCATTGGATAGAAAGCCAGTGGCAGTGCAACCCGGTAACGGAAAACTACTCCTACAGGGAAAATGCGACGGGCTGTCCGATACAAAGCCATGCGTATCGGGCAATGCGGAATACAAGGTTGAAAGAAATGTATATCGTCAGATATGCGGATGATTTTCGGATTCTTTGCAGGACGAAAGAACAGGCAGACCGGACGCTGATTGCGGTAACGCATTGGCTGAAAGAACGCTTACGTCTTGATGTTTCGCCAGAGAAAACGAGAGTTGTTGACACCAGACGGAGCTATTCTGAATTTCTCGGATTCAAAATCAGACTGCACAAAAAGGGGAAAAAGTATGTCGTTCAATCGCACATGTGCGATAAAGCCTATAGAAAGGTCAAGGCCAACCTGACAAAGCAGGTCGGGAACATCAAATTTCCAAGAAAAGACCGTGGAGAGGCCGGAGAAGTACGGCTGTTTAACTCAATGGTTATGGGAATCCAGAATTATTATCAGTTAGCCACAGACATCAGCATTGATTGCGGTGATATTGGCAGAACTGTTAATATAGTCCTTAAAAACAGGCTGAAATCAGGAAAAACGCACCGACTAAAAGAAGAAGGTCGAGACCTTACAAAAATGGAGCTCCAAAGATATGGGAAATCGGAACAGCTAAGATATATAGCACAATCCAAAGAACCGATTTATCCGATAAGCTATGTTCAATGCACAAATCCAATGAATTTGCGGCGAAAAGTATGCGCCTACACAGCGACAGGCAGAAGTGCAATCCATGACGATTTACGGATAAACACTTCCTTACTGTTACAGCTTATGAGAGCGCCTACATACCGCCGTAGTGCAGAATATGCGGACAACCGTATTTCACTATTCTCCGCTCAATGGGGGAAATGTGCAATAACGGGAAAGGAATTTCAGTGTGTTTCAGAAATCCACTGTCACCATAAAACACCAAAGGGTAATGGTGGCAGTGACAAGTATGAAAATCTGGTATTGGTGCTTGCACCAGTACACGAACTGATACACGCAGTCAATGAGGATACTATTTGTTCTTATCTCTCCGCTCTTAAATTGGACGCTTCACAACTTATGAAGCTAAACAGACTGCGAATTCTGGCAAATCGGAAACCTATTGATTTGGAGAACCTAAATCTTACGAATAATTCTCATAATGGTATGACTAAGGAGACTAAGAAAACTGTTTGATTGATGGAACGCCGGATGCGGTGAAAGTCGCATGTCCGGTGTGAAGCGGGGGAAAAGCTGGAGATAACTTCAAAGGCTTACCTATCGCTATTTCC
>SFQZ01000206.1 GCA_004562915.1 bacterium | reverse complement strand
GGATTGGTCAAATGGTATGACAGAAGTCTCCAAAACTTTTAGCGGGAGTTCGATTCTCTCATCCCCTGCTGGAAACCGCCGTAGAACGGCGGTTTTTTATGTTACAGAGAATAGTAAAAAGAAAGAGGAAAAACAAATGCTGAACGAAAAATTGATTTTGAGGATGGCATCCTTTAACAAAGGTGATCCCAAACGCATTCAACATTTTATAAAAGTGTATGAGTACGCTCATATGATTGGAAAATTAGAAGGACTGGATGAGAAAACTCAGAAGATACTCGATCTTGCGGCTATTCTGCATGATATTGGGATTCGTCCAAGTGAAGAAAAATATGGACGCTGTGATGGGAAACTTCAGGAGCAGGAAGGACCGGTTTATGCAAAAGAAATGCTTCGGGAGTTTCCGGAAATTACGAAAGAAGAGACTGACAGAATATGCTACCTGATTGGCCATCATCATACATATACCGGTATTGATGGTGAGGATTATCGGATTTTATTGGAAGCAGATTTTCTTGTGAATGCTTATGAAGATGCGATGAGCAAAGATAATATCTGTGCATTCAGAAATCATGTATTCAGAACAAAAACGGGAATAGAGTTACTGGATACCATGTTTGGAATCACCATACTCTCACCGGAATAACAGATATCTTTTCAGCACATAACCGCACCAGATTGAACCAGCTTTTGCACTGATCCAGTATTAGGGCATCTGTAGTAATTACACAGTCTTTATCCTGTAAGTTTCGATCCACATCAGGGATGACCTGAATGTCCAGCCCTATATTGTAATTTTTCCATATAGCAGCAATCAGGCTTTTCAGGCGCCCGGAATTTGACACTGGAGCATCCAGATAGAAAATTACTTTTTTTACATTAAGACGCTCCAGTGAATCAGCAATCATCCGGATTACTTCTGATGTGACATCAATTAAATGATAGGTACCCCGCAATCCGGCCAGATCCCGTATGGTTCCATCCATGCATTCAAGCAGCAGGGATTGAGACAGTGCAACTTCCAGAGTGATGATTGTATTGAAACCATCTATATGAACGGTTTTTCCGTACAATTCTGTTTCCGTACATTCTTTTTCCTGGCGTATCTGAAGCTGTGTATCGGATGAAATACTGCGCACGATAGCCAGTCTCTGGCGTTCGGATAACAGAAAATGATTTCCGACAAATACGGAAGCATTTTTTATGGAATATCCTTCATTGATTAGATAACGGATATGATCGGAAGCCTTTCTTAGTTTACTGATGGCTTCTTTGGAAAAATCCCGTTTATCACTTTCTGCACTGCCTCTTTTCAAATTATTATCTCCTGTTCTGCTATGAAATTAAGTATCAGTGAAACAATCTGTAATCACTTTTGACATCATGATGCTTACAACTTTCGTCGCATTTCACGTTCCCGAAATCCTAAAAATGTTATCATATTATTTATTGTAAAACGCTTCGATGACCTCCCCCATATAAAAAGCGGATCCAGCCCCATAGACGGAATCAATTCCTGCCTGTATATCTTTATTATTCTTGTATTCTTTTGCGGTTTCCAGCATCAGATTCGTTACATCTTTCATCTGATATAACTGTTTGGCAACAAAGTCATACTCACCGATCAGCTCCTTCACTTCCAACGAATTGACATCTGTTCCTATTTTATCCGAAATTTTCTTTTGAATAACATCCATGCGTTTTTGATACGCAGTCAAAACATCAGAATCTTTCGTAGTATTCATTGCGTCCAGAGCAGATTCTTTATTGCCATACCATTCGACTACTTTAGCAAAATTCATCTGAGCCTGTTCAGAAGAAGCATTTTTTAAAAACTGTTCTTTAAATGCATCCATACTTCCGTAATGCTCGATAAAGATCTGGTTTCTGTCAAGAGCAGGGTTTTCCATCACAGATTTGATTTCTTTTAAGGGAATATCAAATTCACGGAAAAACAATATTTGCTGTAATGTTTCCAGTGCTTTATCGTCATAATTTGTTTTGACCTCCTGTTCCTGATAAAACCATCTTAATCTATGACGTTACGTGAAAGTCAATAGTTTTTTTGATTTTTTAGTATGAAGCACTTCAAACTTTTTTCACAATTTCCCCTTACTTTACACACATTTTACAAATAAAATATATACAGGAGGGAAACAGATGGCAAATAAAGAAATATTTGAGAGAGTGGAGAAAAAGTATCAGATGAATCAGACCCAATATCAGGAGTTCTTAAAAGAAGCTGAGGGGAAAATTCATGCAGATCAGTATGGACTTTATACCATACGTAATATTTATTATGATACGGAAGATTATGAATTGATCCGAAATTCTATTGAAAAACCAAAGTATAAGGAAAAATTTCGAGTCCGCGGTTATAGAGAAATCAATGAGGACAGTGAGATCTTTCTGGAAATTAAGAAAAAATTCGACGGTGTCGTATATAATATGAACTGGTGACCGGCAGCGGCAGTGGAGATAGTAATACAGAAACTGACGGGGATACAAGTACCAAAGGCTTGAAATCCTATGTGGATCTGATTATAGCTGGCGGAGAGTATGCTATGGATACTTGCGATGATGCAGTACACAGCGGTCAAAATGTACAGATTGATGGGGGAACTTTTGTAATTGCAACCGGAGATGATGGCATTCACGCAGAGGAGAATCTGGTGATCAATGGTGGGGACATTGATATACAGCAAAGCTATGAAGGTATCGAAGGATTTGCCATTGTGATTAATGATGGAGATATCCGGGTAGTTTCAGAAGAAGACGGAATCAATGCCGCAGGCAGTGATGGAAGTACGGATGTACCGAATAATAATTTCAGACCGGATGCTGCGGCAGAGGAACCTACAAATACTGGAACCGGTGGACAGACAGATGTGCAGGTCAACAATCAGATGCCGGAAAAGCGTGGAGAAATGCGCGGCAATAAACCGGATATGAGCGGTGGCAACGGAGCAATGCCGGATGATGGTACTATGCCGGGAGAAAATGCGGATATGCATGGAGGCGGAAATATGCGCGGCAATAAAGGCGGCATGCCGGGAGAAGACCAGGGAGCTTCCCTTACGATCAATGGCGGAACTGTGTATGTAAACGCAGAGGGAGACGGTCTGGATGCCAATGGTGATATTTTGATGACCGGAGGAGATGTGACGGTCCATGGCCCAACGAATGGAGGCAACGGAACACTGGATTACGGTGCATCCTGTAAGATTAACGGCGGAACCTTCCAGAGTGTGGGAAGCGCAGGCATGGCACAAAATCCGGATGAAGATTCTGAACAACCGATCATCGTATGGAATATGGGACAGCCGGCAGAATCCGGTATGACCATTATACTGAAGGGCAGCAGCGGAAAAATAATAACGGAAGTTACAACAGAGAAAAAGGTACAGTGGTATGCTGTTTCATCATCGGAGCTTGTTAAGGGAGAAACCTATACGGTCTGTGTTGGTGATACAGAAAAAAATGTGACATTGGATAATGTAATAAACCGGATAGGGTAATGAGTAATGCAGATAAGAAATAAATAAGGTAAGTGAAAGACAGACAGAAAGGGAAGGGGCTGTCGGGAAATAGCAGTTTTGGCCCCTGATGTGTAAGAAGGAGACATTCCGGCAGAAATTCAGACTTTTTCAAGGCACTGATTTTCTACGGA
>SFQZ01000205.1 GCA_004562915.1 bacterium | reverse complement strand
TTTTCAAAATCCTGATAAATCTGTCGCATCACCTGATGATCATCCTCCATGGTTCCCCATCCATGAAGCAATGTAATCTCTGTCTGTTCCTCATTCTCCTCTTTCCCACAGCCTGCACCAAGCAGAACAAATAGTAAGAGAAGCAATATTCTATAACTTTTTTTCATCCTTCCACTCCTCTACTATCGCAGGGAACGTTCATATTCCCTTGGAGAAAGACCTGTATAACGCTTAAACATTTTAGAAAAATAAGCCGTATCCTCCACTCCCACCAGCTCTGCGATTTCCCAGATTTTCTTTTTTCCTTCCGCAATCTGTCTTTTTGCTTCCTCCATTTTCCTGCGATTAATCGTGTCAAAAAGATTTTCTCCGGTTTTCTGTTTATAAACTCTGCTGAGATAACTTTTATTTACATAAACAGCCCCTGCTACATCATCAAGGGTCAGTTTTCTTGCATAGTTTTTTTCTACAAAAGCTTTTGTTCTGCTAATCAGATCATCCTCATTCTCTTTTTCACTTCCTGTTTTTTCAGCTACAGTCAGTACACAGGATCTCAACCAACCCACCAGATCAGAAATACTAGTGCTGCGGAAAATCCGGGTATCTCCTTCCTCATGCGTAACATGCAGAATTTCCTCGTCTTTCCATCCGAATTCTCTGCACACCCGACGACACTCGGCTAAAAGCATCATACAGGCACTTCGTATTCTGACATCTGAATATTTGCGGATACAATTTGAAAAGCGATTGGTTTCCTCGCCAGCTTTTGACTCATCTCCACTTTCCATGGCCATAATCATCTTGTTTATAATCAATGAAATTTCTTCGTCTCCGGAAGCCGACTCTCTGTCTGTGAAAATCAGATTTGGCTCACTTTCATTCCAGTCAAGAAAATGTGTGCTAAGATAATTTAGGATTTCCCGGTATGCACGACTGACTCTATCAATTCCTTCATAAATCCTGCTGACTGCCAGAAGAAGAGTTTCTTCTCCGCCACTGCTCAACAGACTATGGCATCTTGACTTTAATTCTTCTTCCTCTTTTTGTTCTACAGCCACCAACACCACATATTCCATCACACTGACTGCTAATATCTGTATTTCCCAACCTGCAAATGCTGTATTTATTTTTTCCTGCATCTGCTCTTTCATGGGTTCACCGCTTTCCTTTTCACCCCGGCAGCCCTGCACCACTAACATGCGGAACCTTTTAAAATGCTCCTCAAACCAGCTGTACATACCTTCACTGCTCTCTGACAGGGGATCTATATATTCGGATTCATGCAGTAAAAGACTCATCATCCTACTTTTTTCTTTTTTGTTTCCATGGGTCTGTTCCAGCTGTTGTTTCATCTTCAGTAGAACTCCCGGAAGATCTTCCAGTACATTTCGTTTCATTACATAACTGCTGACCCGATAGTCGATGGCCTGTTTGGCATACTGAAATTCGGAGTAAGCTGTCAGAAGTATCACTGTTATCTGTGGCCACTTTTCACTGATGAGTTTCGCCGCCTCCAATCCATCCATTACCGGCATCTGGATATCCAGTATCACCAGATCCGGACAGATTTGCGGAATACTCTCCAGAATTTCTTTTCCATTTTTATAACAGCCTTCCAACGAATATCCCAGTTCTTCCCAGGGTATCAGTTCTTTCAGTCCTTCCCTGACAAAAGGCTCGTCGTCCGCCAACAATACTTTCCACATTACTTTCTCCTCCACTGCTCATAAAACCATTTACTTAACTTATTGCTATGAGAGACTTTTCAGATATTGATTAGATTTTCCATCGTTAAAGGAAGCAACAGTTCAATATAAGTTCCCCTTCCCGGCTTACTTTCCACTTTCAGACCATAAGAATCTCCATACAGGTTTTTAATCAGACGCTGAATATTCATTATACCCACTCGTGGATGTCCACCTTCCTCTTTTACCTGCAAATTCCATTTTTCTATATCAAATCCTACTCCATCGTCTTCTACTATAATCAGAAGTTTTCTTTCCTTCTGCTCCTCTTTTTGAACTGTTTTTATTTCCACATGAATATATCCTTCCTCCCCTTTCGGTTCTAATCCATGAATCATAGAATTTTCTACCAGAGGCTCTACACTGAGTCTGGGAATTTTGCATTTTTTCAAATCTTCGGACTCCCAGACAATATCATACTGCACCATATCCCGGAAACGCTGCCCTTGCAGATAAAGATAGAATTCCACAATTTCCATTTCGTCCTCCAGAGGGATTTCAATCTCACCTTTCCGGAAAATTTTTCCCTGCATCAGACCGGAAAATGAAGTCACCATTCGATATAATTCTTCATCTTTATTCTTTTTCAGACGCATACTGATCATAGAAAGAACATTGAACATAAAATGTGGGTTCATCTGAGATTGTATATATTGAATTCGTGCCTCCCGGGCCAATATCTGATTTTCATATACCTCCCGAATCAACTGATCGATTCTTTTAGTCATATCATTAAAAGAATCGCTAATTTCCTGAAACTCACGAATCTTGTATTCTTCCAGACTGGTCTCAAAATCACCAGTTCCAAACTGCTTAATCCTTTGAGAAATATTCTCCAATGGCTTCGTCATTCTCACTGAGAAAAAAAGTACCGCAGCCATCACAGCAATAAAAGATATCAGAAAAATGACCCAGCACATCATTAACATAGGTCTGATTAAAAGATAAAGCTTATCTCCGGGAATCAGTATGTACGAAGTCAGTCCAAAACTATGACTTACCTGACGATAATAATACTTTTTCCCTGAGCACTTGATTGTCCCTTCCCTTTCTTTCATCTGATCCGTGTTCAGTCCGGAAAGCTGAATTCCGCCTACTTCTTTTCCCTGATTATCTTCCAGAAGCCAATAATAACTCTCATATTTTTCAAGCGGACGAAAAATACGGGCGAGGCTACCCTTTTCAATAGCTGCCGCACAGTAACCGATTACTTCCATATCATTATCATATAAGGCAAAACATAAATCCATCAGACTTCCGTGCTGTCGATAGTAAAATATCTGATTCTGATCTTTGTAATCTTCCAAACATTCCTGAAAATATCGATTCATGGACTGCTTTTCTGACATCGTTTCCGGATAGAAATGAGTTCCTATAAACTGCATGTTTTTATTAAACACATAGAAATCACGTACAACGGGATAAGTTTCGGAAACCATATTCCGCTCAGAAAAAAGATTCACACCCTGTTCCAACTGATCCAGAATATCTTCATCATTTACTGTATGATTCTGAAAAAAAGCCATCATCTCATCATTTTCTCTGAGATATGTCACGCCTTCTTCCAGAAATTGCAGTCGACCTGTAAACTGCTCCTGAATGCTTTCCATGTAAAAACCCATGTCTTCTTTTTCCCGATGTGAAGTCTCGCGAAATACAATTACTGTAAAAATAAAACCGAGTATACAGGTAACCGCTATATTAGAAATAATAATCATCCGAAGCAACTCAGAACAAAGTGTTTTTTCTTTTTTTACCATGGACTGTCCTTTCTTGAATCTCATTAGGAAAAACTCATAATATTAATACTTTATTATAATAATAATTTTTCTCTCTGTCCATCGACAACATTTGCACTTTTATTGTTATTTATTTACTTTTTTCAAATATGTAAATTGTCAAAGTAAATGCACCCCCTATTTCCGACATCTGTTGCGTTTACTTTGG
>SFQZ01000204.1 GCA_004562915.1 bacterium | reverse complement strand
AAAAGGGGGGTCATTGCTTTTTTATTCGTAAAAAGTGATGAAATCCTTGAAAATATAAGGTTTTAAAGAAAAATAGGACTGTAAAACTTTACAGTACCAGAAAGGGAAAGGTGAAGAGAAAATGAAAAAATATATTTGTGGACCGTGTGGATATGAGTATGATCCTGCAGTAGGAGATCCGGATAACGGAATTGCTCCGGGAACCGCTTTTGAAGATCTTCCGGATGATTGGGTATGTCCGATCTGTGGAGTAGGAAAAGAAGATTTTGAAGAAGAATAAAGGGGACAAAGAGGATGAGTATTGTATTTGACAAAGACCTTTATACAGGCAATGAGCTAATTGACAATGAGCACAAAGAGTTGATTGCCAGAGTAAATAAGCTGGTTGAGAGCTGTGAAAAAGGTACGGAAAAGACAACAGCTGTTAAAACACTGGATTTTCTGATGGATTACACAGAATTCCATTTCTCTGATGAGGAAAAACTTCAGCAGGAAGTAGGATATGACAAGCTGGATCAGCACAAAGGACAGCATGAAGCATTTAAGAAAGCAGTTGAGGAACTGCGCGAGATGCTGGAGGAAGAGGAAGGTCCTACAGATGCATTTGTAGCAGCTGTCAATAAAAATATCAGCCAGTGGCTGGTAGAACATATTCAGGGATGGGACAAAGCTGTAGCTGAATATATCAGAACAAAATAAAAACATTTTGAGAAAGGTGAACCTTATTTCGAGGTACACCTTTTTCAGAATACGGAAAAGGAGACAATATGAAAGCATTAAAGTTAAGAGATGATTTTTATTGGACCGGTATTGTGGATGATACTCTTCGGGTATTTGATATTATCATGTATACAGAATTCGGTACTTCTTACAATTCGTATCTGATGAAAGCCGGAGATAAGACGATTTTATTTGAGACAGCTAAGGCAAAGTTTTTCGATGAATATCTGGAAACATTAAAAGAGATTACGGACGTGACCAAGATTGATTATCTTGTTGTCAATCACACAGAGCCGGATCATGCGGGAAGTGTGGAAAAGCTTCTGGAACTGAACCCGGGACTGAAAATCATTGCTACAGGCTGTGCCATCGGTTTCCTGAAAGAAATTGTAAATGGCGAGTTTACTGCGATTCCTGTAAAAGATAATCAGGAAATGAAGATTGGGGACAAGACACTTCGCTTTATGGTAGTGCCGAATCTTCACTGGCCGGATACCATGTATACTTATATAGAAGAAGAACAGGTTCTGGTGACCTGCGATTCCTTTGGTTCTCATTATGGATTCCATGATGTTCTGGTAAGCAAGGTGACAGATCATGAGGGATACATGCGTGCTACCAAGTACTATTTTGATTGTATTATCGGTCCGTTTAAACCATTTATGCTGAAAGCATTGGCAAGAGTGAGAGAACTGGATCTTTCCATGATCTGTCCGGGACATGGTCCTGTGCTGGATGAAAGACTGGATTTCATCATGGATACTTATGAAAAATGGTGCACAGTTATCAATCCGAACTCGAAAAAGACCGTTATTATTCCGTATGTAAGTGCTTATGGATATACGGCACAGCTGGCAGAGAAAATTGCAGAAGGCATCAAAGACAGCGGTGATATTGATGTTCGCTGCTACGATATGGTGACGGCAGATCAGGCAAAGGTTCTGGAAGAACTGGGATTTGCAGATGGTATTTTGTTCGGAACACCTACTATCGTGGGAGAGGCACTGAAACCGATCTGGGATCTTACTACATCTATATTTGCCGGAACTCACGGCGGAAAGCTGGCAAGTGCCTTTGGAAGCTACGGATGGAGCGGCGAAGGAGTTCCCCATATTATTGAGCGTCTTAAACAGCTTCGTATGAAAGTGGTGGATGGATTCCGAGTTCGTTTCAAACCGGGTGAAAATAATCTGATTGATGCTTACGATTATGGATATAATTTCGGATGTATTCTGCAGGAGAAAGAAAATCCGAAGAAAGCTTCCGGACGCAGTACATTGGTGAAATGTCTGGTATGCGGTGAAATTTTCGATTCCTCCATGGAGGTATGCCCTGTCTGTGGAGTAGGTAAAGAAAATTTTGTACCGGTAGAAGCTGAGGAAGTTCGTTATACCAATAATACGAAAGATTTCTATGTAATAATCGGAAATGGAGCAGCCGGACTGAATGCGGCAAAGGCAATCCGGGAACGGGATAAGACAGGTTCCGTGATTATGATCTCCAATGAACCTTACAGTACATATAACCGCCCAATGCTGACAAAGTCAATCATGGCTGATCTGGATGCGGATCAGATTGCAGTCCAGGAAGCTGCCTGGTATGAGGAAAATAATATTATTCAACTTCTCGGAAAAGAAGTGACTTCTATCGATGTGGAAAATAAAGAAATCGTTATGAGCGATGGAATGAAACTGAAATATACAAAACTGATCTATGCGGCTGGATCTGAGTGCTTTATTCCTCCGATTCCGGGCCATGAAAAACCGGAAGTAGTTGCAATTCGCCGCCTCGCAGATACGAAGAAGATTGAGAAGCTTCTGCCGGAAGTAAAACATGTGGCAGTCATCGGTGGAGGTGTTCTTGGGCTGGAAGCTGCCTGGGAGATGAGAAAAGCCAGATGTGAAGTGACAGTTTTGGAGCTTGCCCCGGTTCTTATGGGCCGTCAGCTGGATGAAGCTGCAGGAGACGTTCTGAAAAAGATTGGTCAGGATCAGGGAATCCGAATCCATACAGGCGTACAGATCACTTCCATCGAGGGAGAGGATCATGTGACAGGAGTGAAACTGGCAGATGGGACCGTAGTACCGGCAGAGCTGGTTATCATTTCCGCAGGTGTCCGTGCTAATGCGGCACTGGCAAAAGCCGCCGGAGTGGAAGTGGATCGTGCAGTAGTTGTTAACAATAAGATGGAGACAAATGTAAAAGACATCTATGCGTGCGGTGACTGTGCACAGTATGAAGGAATCAATTATGCAATCTGGCCGCAGGCTGTAGAACAGGGTAAAGTGGCAGGTGCCAATGCCGTCGGTGAAGCACTGGAATACACAACAGTTCCGGCAGCTCTAAACTTCCATGGAATGAATACAGCACTGTTTGCAGCGGGAGATGCAGGAAAGAACCCGAACCTTGTCTATAAGACAGTAGAATTCAAGGATATGGGTAAGAAACAGTATCAGAAATATTACTTCCTGAATAACAGATTGTGTGGCGTGATCCTGATCGGAGATGTAAGCCGGATGGGAGAAATGACAGAAGCACTGGAAAAACATCTTACATATGCGGAAGTTATGAAATAATACGGACAGGGGACAGACCTGTGTCCTAAATAGGACACAGGTCTGTCCCCTGTCCGTACGCTGTCTGTTAAAAGCAACTACTGGTTGACAAATTTTCAGCCGCACTTGCTGGTTGTCAACCGGATTCTATGCTACAATTCTTATAACGATATCGGAAGAGAAATGCATTTTCATCAAATTATATGAAAAGAAAGGCGGTTTGTTATGATATTAGCGGATAAGATTATGAGATTGAGAAAGCAGAATGGTTGGTCACAGGAAGAGCTGGCAGAGAAAATGGGTATTTCCAGACAGTCTGTATCAAAATGGGAAAGCGGGGGTTCACTTAGATAAAGATACCACATCAATCCCACGCTGACTTTTGCTCAACCGATACAGCCGGAGGGCTGGATAACAAGAAAAGGCGGTATGC
>SFQZ01000203.1 GCA_004562915.1 bacterium | reverse complement strand
ATGAAGATAAACCTCTGTTGATCTCGGATCGCGGTGTCCAAGCAGTGCCTGAATATTCCTCTGCTCCACTCCCTGCTCCATAAGGTGGGTGGCAAAGCTATGGCGGAAATGTAGAGCTCTACATTTCCGCCATTATGTAGAGTGTTTTTAAATGGTGAGTCTTTGGGAAAACAGCGAAAAACTAAGGGATTTCTCAACTGGACAACAAAAACACTCACCATTTTATCCTTTGTTTGTTATAGTATTTCTCCGAAAGGAGGATGCGATAATGAGCAAAACGAATGACATCCAAGACACTATCAACAAGATTCTGACAGGACTGAAAGAGAAAGGAATGGCAGAATCATCTATCAAATCCGAATATCTCGGCGTTTATAACTCTTTTCTTAGGTATCTTAACAAAAATGAACTAGATGAAGTAACAGAAGAAATCTGTCTCCAGTATATCGAAATCAAAAATCAGGTTCGATTGCCGTCTTTACTGACTGTTACATTTGATGACAGCCTCAATCGTAGAATCCGGGCACTTGTTATTCTTCTTAGATATCAGAAAACCGGCTTCCTGGACCTAAGAACAAGAGGAAAGAAAGCACCTTTTTCATGCCCTACAGAATTAGCATCTGCCTATGAAGAGTTTGCATCAGAAACTGAAAAATGTAAGCTTTCAGCAGATGCAAAGTCAACAATCATAAGTGCAACTCAGAAATTCATATTTTCTACATCTGAGGACGGACTGACAGAATGGAGCTTGCTAGATATGAACTACATAGACTCCTTTTTGTCCAAATACAAAGATAATCAACTAAAGTATAGAGGAACACTGATCTATGGTCTGAAAAAGTTTCTTCATTTTCTTTTTGATAATGGTTTTTGTGAGATTGATTATGCCGAAGATATCCTGCCGCTTCGTATTCCCAGAAACGGACATGTTCCTCATACATGGACTCCGGATGAACTCAAAAGACTTCTAGATGCAGTTGATCGGCAATCACCAAGTGGAAAAAGAGATTATGCTATATTTTCTCTCTGTATTCAGACCGGGCTCAGAGCCGCAGATATCCGAAATCTTAAGATTAGCGACATTAACTGGAAAACACATACATTAAAGATCATTACTGGGAAAACCGGCGAACCACTCGAATTGCCTTTACTGGATTCTGTAGGATGGGCAATCATTGATTATCTGAAGAACGGAAGGCCTGAGTCTAAATACACAAATGTTTTTCTTGCCCACCATTTTCCATATGGTCCAATCGGCAGTACATCTTCTCTGACAGGGGCGCTCCGAAAATATCTGATCAAGGCAGAAATCAAAATCAAACCTGGAGAGGCACATGGGATACACACCCTTAGAAGTACACTTGCTCAAAACATGCTCTTCTGCGGAACCGAGCTTCCGGTCATTTCACAGACACTGGCACATAGAGATGAAAGGACTACAGTTGGGAATTATCTGCGCATTGATACAGAACATTTAAGAGACTGTTCTCTTGAATTGGAATGGGAGGATGAAGCAGATGCAGAATTATGAATGGAAAAGTGATTTTTCTCCCCTTATCAATGATTTCCTGGAACAATACCGCCTGGCTGGATTTAAATTTGAAAAACAGGAACGAATCCTGCAGCATTTTGACCGTTTCTGCACAATGCAGGGGTATGCAGGTTTAGAGCTGAAAAAATACGTTTTGGAAGAATTCATATACGATAAGAGGGAACAGAAATCAACGCACTACGTAAAAGAAGTTGTAATGCTGCAGTTTGCCGATTTTATGATAAAGAGAGGATATTCAGCCTATCGGATTGGGCACCGCTACCAGCTACCAAGAAGTAAATACATTCCTCATATCTATACAACAGAAGAAAAGCAAAGATTTTTCTATGCGCTAGATCATTATCCCACCACAAAACGCTCCTATCGGAATGATGTTGATCCTGAATTATTTCGCTTTCTCTGTTGTACCGGTGCACGTTTATCGGAGGCTCTCAATCTCAAGAAAGAGGATTATGATCCTGAAAATGGAACTGTTTTTATTCGGGGCGCAAAAAACAACCGCAACCGCATCATTCCGCTATCAGCATCTTTAAACAAGCGGCTTAATAAATATGTCAAACGTTTTCTTACAGAATTGACTGATGAGGAATATCTGTTTCCAAGCATCGCTGGGGGAAAGATGGATAAGAGCACTGCCTATGTCCACTTTCGGGATTACCTTTTACTGGCAGACATTCCTCATGACGACAAAGGTCCTAGAATCCATGATTTCCGACATGGTCTGGCAGTAGAAAATCTTCGTAGATGGGCAAAAGAAGGGGCTGACATGAGCAATAAGCTTCCGTATCTGTCTGCTTATATGGGGCATTCGGATTTTAGGGCAACCCAGTATTACTTAAGACTCACAGCAGAAATCTACCCGGAAATGGTAGAAATGATGGAAAAAGCATGCTTTGACATTATACCGGAAGGGGGTCTTGAAGATAATGCAGAAAACTGACCTCCCGTATTATGTAACAAACTTCTTTACCGTGTACCTTCCCGGGCAGAAAAACTTAAGCAAAAATACCATAGCATCGTATGCGGTAACATTCAAGCTCTTCTTTACTTTTTGCAAGGATAAGAAAGATATCCAGCCTGAAAAATTGAAACTTTCCATGATAGATGAATCTCTGATAACGGCATTTCTTGACTGGCTGGAATCAGACAGAAACTGCTCTATAACAACACGAAACCAGCGCCTCGTGTCGCTTCACTCATTTTTCCGTTTTGTTCTGGTGAAAGAACCAGCATATATGGATACATTTGTAAAAATCTTAAGGATTCCTTATAAGAAAACAACCAAAACGGTCGTTCCGTATCTTTCAGAAGAGCAAATGAAAGTACTTCTGGCTCAACCAGATGGGAAAAAGTGGTCCGGATTCAGAGATAAAGTGATACTGTCGGTTCTTTATGACAGCGGAGCAAGAGTTCAGGAATTAGTGGATCTTAGAATAAAAGATGTCCGGACGGAAGCACCGGCCATAATTACCCTTCACGGAAAAGGAAATAAGGTCCGCCAGGTTCCGATTATGTCATCAACTGCAGAACTTCTTAAAAACTATCTGGAGAAATATAAACCCGTAACAGGCATCGCAAAGGGTGACCAGCCTCTTTTTATCAATCAGAAAAAACAGTCTCTGAGCAGATGGGGTGTTACCTACGTAATAAACAAGTATGTCGAAAAAGCAAAAGAGAACATTGATTTTAAAGTGGATTTCAATGTCACTCCCCACGTATTCCGCCATAGCAAGGCAGTGCACATGGTCAGAGCAGGAATCAGTCTGATTTACATTCGCGATTTTCTGGGACATGTAGACTGTTGTACCACTGAGATCTATGCCAGAATTGATACAGAAACCAAGAGAAATGCAATTGAAAAGGCCTGTAAAGATATCTTTCCAGAGGAGAAAACTACAGATTGGACGGCAGATGAGGATCTGATGTCATTCCTTGAAACTTTGGTGTAAAAATAAAATGGTGAGTCTTTTAATAAAAAAACACGATTTTGCCGTGTTTTTTACAAAGACTCACCATTTAAAAACACTCTACATAATGGCGGAAATGTAGAGCTCTACATTTCCGCCACAGCTTTGCCACCCACCTTATGGAGCAGGGAGTGGAGCAGAGGAATATTCAGGCACTGCTTGGACACCGCGATCCGAGATCAACAGAGGTTT
>SFQZ01000053.1 GCA_004562915.1 bacterium | reverse complement strand
GAAAACATGTGAAAACTAAAGAACCGCCGTGTACGGAACCGTATGCACGGTGGTGTGGGAGGACGGTAAATAAAATAATTATTTACCTCCTACCCGATTTGTGTCACAGTAAAAATAAACCCCCTGCTATGCAGGGGGAGGGCAGAGCTTTAGATATAAGTATGAGCTCCTGTGCTATCATAGAAGTGGGTCTGCAAAACCACAAATAAAATAGCACAGGAGGTCCTAAGAATGGACACAAATAGTTTAGCTCATACAAAATGGGAATGCAAGTATCATATCGTTTTTGCACCAAAATATCGTCGACAGGTAATCTACAAAGATATTAAAGCAGATGTAGGACAAATACTGGGAACCTTATGCAGAAGAAAAGGGGTAGAAATAATCGAAGCAGAATGTTGCAGTGATCACATCCATATGTTGGTAAGGATTCCCCCCAAATATTCTGTATCAGAAATAGTGGGATACTTAAAAGGGAAAAGTTCGCTAATGATATTTGAAAAGCATGCGAATTTAAAGTACAAGTATGGAAATAGACATTTCTGGTGTCGTGGATATTATGTAGATACAGTAGGAAAGAACACAGCTGCGATCAAAGCGTATATTCAGAATCAGTTGAAAGAAGATTTAGAATACGATCAAATGTCATTAGTAGAGTATATCGACCCGTTTACGGGTGAGCCGGTGAAGAAAAACAAGAAATAAACCACTTGGAGTGGTAGTAGGAAATCAAAGCAAACCAGCAAGCCCCTTTTGGGGCTGCGCCGGAGTAAGAGAGCACTGAATAAGCCCCTTTAGGGGCAGCTGTGAATGTGGTGCAGTTGGCAGGCCTTCAGTGCGCCTTCCGGGCGCAAGCAGGTAATAGCCCCTTATAGGGGCAGAACAAGCCACCCGCTAAGCGGGTGGTCTTGACTGTTAGGGCAAGGCCCTGTTTCCGTTAAGCGAGTTTTTCGTTGATCCGAAAAATGAGTAGGAAACAAATAAACCACCTGCTATGCGGGTGGTTAAAGATGCTTTAGCTTACAGTATAAAACCTCCAGTGTTACAATAATGTTGGTTCGCCAACCGCATTAAAGTACAAAGGAGGTATCCAAATGGATAGTAATAGTTTATCACACACAAAGTGGAATTGTAAGTATCATATTGTTTTTGTACCTAAATTTCGGAGAAAAGTGATTTCAGTTACAAGAATAGAGTATATAAAAAAGACTATATTTATTGCCAATGTAACATTTGAACCGGGATGCAGGAATAACTGGCATATTCATCATGCGACAAAAGGCGGTGGACAGATTTTACTTTGTGTGGATGGAGAGGGGTGGTATCCGGAAGAAGGTAAATCTGCCCGAAGTTTAACCCCCGGTGATGTAGTGACGATTCCGGCGAAAACTAAACACTGGAATGGTGCGGAAGCAGACAGCTGGTTCAGCCATCTGGCGATAGAATGTCCGGGAGAAAATACAACAACAGAATGGCGGAAAAACCTGTGTTTCAATTGCATTTATCGCCCAAAAAGAATCATTTCGGTAATTTATTTTCTATAGACCCATAAGATCATGCAATCGTGAGTTTGTGCGTAATGTAATGGAACTCATAGAAAACATGATCGGCAGAGAGAGTCCGGTGAAAATACATTTTAATTAATCAGATCATTCTGAAACCGTGACAGATGTTCATAAGGCAGAATCAGCCGTCCGCGGTACAGACCACAGCCATCGTTGATCAGGCTGTTGTCAATGGCTGAGAACATATTCACATCCAGATCGGCCAGCTGCAGTTCCAACAGTCTTTTACCGCGCTCATAAGCTTCATCAAAGTAAATACTTTTGCCATAAGGGATTTCATCTCTTCTGACTCGATTATTTTCCTGCCGTTGCTCGTAGATGACATGGTTGGCGGCACCGATTTCCGCAATATCATCCATTTTCTTGGTACGAAGCTGTACTTCTATGTAACTTCTGGAACTGTTATCGTAGAAGGTCACATGCAGAGATCGATATTCATTGGTATTGTGATGGCAGATGTAATCCCTGTAATATGGTTTTACATTTTCATTCAGAAGAGGGGAGTTACTTTCTTTGATACCGTTGGCAGGTTCTGCCGTAAAGCCACGTTCTTCCAGAAAACCGGGAAGAACGTTAGCAATCTCATATAAATATTTCAATTCTTCTGTTTCGCTGTCGTCTCCCGGCTTTAAGTGGCATTTTGGCAGAGAGATGACGATGCGGTAAGCAATCAGATCACGAAAACAGCTCAGACGTTTTTTCAGTTCCGATACGGAAGGGCATCTTCTGTTTTCCAGATAATAGTCATAAATATATTCCACAATATAACCGTTAAACTTTTCTTCCGCACGGATCAAAGATTTGATACGCCCTTTAAACGTAAAGGCAAGGAAAGGATATTCTTTTGCCATATAATTATAAAATTCTCTGATTTTCTGAGACTGTACCGTCAGGAAATCGTTGTGTTCCAGCAATTCCCTGACCTGAATCAGAAAATTACAGTGTATCAGGTCGATTTCATTGTGATTCTTTTTGGCATCTCTTCTCAAATCGGTAATGTACTTCTGCAATATCTTTAATATGGTATCTCCGGAATATAAATAATCGTTTAGTGTAATCATGTCTGCAACTCCCTGCGTGTATGTTGCGGTCATTATACATGATATGAAAATAAAAAACAAGCTTAGTATGGGAGCGGAAAGAAAATTGATAGAATTTGGTGCGGGAAAGATACTGAAACGTCTGGACGAAATGCTGACAGAAGCGATAAATGGAGCATTTGAGGAAAGTCGATATGATGAGACCGAGCTTTCAAGATTGGAATCCCGATGGAAGCAATATCTGACTACTTCCAGAATGTCTACGGAAAAGACAAATCAGGAACGGTTGAATATTCAAGATGGCACGGTTGGAAACGGAAGTATTGGAAGTGAAACCTGTGCACGGTTTGGTAAAACCTTTGGTAGAACAGGTTCTTAAGGAGGCTGCCCCAAAACAGAACAAAAAAAGATGAAATTATTCAGCCAATACAGTCAGACAGATTTGCAGAGGATAGAAGCAATCTATGACAGGAAATGGACAGCAGAAGCACTGGGAAATGTATTTGATAATGCGATTAAATATTCTCCCGAAGGAAGTATTGTCTTTGATAGGAACCAATTGCTGGGGGCTTACTAACCGGATGGATAATGAATGTATCTATTACACGACGGCGGATGTATTCAAAAAGATGGCATCGGACAGATTTCTTATGAGCTATAGTTTCGATGTGGAAGATGAAAAAGAGTCGGGGTTTTCAAAGTTTGTGGAACAAATCAGAAAATATAATGTAAAAGTACCGGTCAGCCGGTGAATACATTAGATAAAGTGGTGGTAGTTTTGAATTATAAAGAAATTGTTGATTATATCGAAGAGATACCAAAGTTTACATCCAAGAATCCGCTGGAACACACAAAGAATCTTCTGGCGCGGCTTGGCAATCCGCAGAATGACAGGAAAGTGATTCATGTGGCAGGAACCAACGGAAAGGGAAGTGCATGTGCTTATCTGGACTCCATGCTGAGAACCGGAGGCTATCATGTGGGAATGTTTACATCTCCTCATCTGGTAAAGATCAATGAACGCTTTAAAATTGACGGCGTGATGGTGTCTGATGAACAGTTTGTAAAGGCGTTCGAGAAAGTGCGTACGATCATCAGGGAAGCACAGGCGGACGGACTGGATCATCCCAGTTATTTTGAAACTCTTTTTTTGATGTGTATGGTGATTTTCCAGGAGGCACAGGTGGAATATGTGGTGCTGGAGACAGGACTGGGCGGTAGACTCGATGCCACGAACACCGTGGATAAGCCTCTTGCATGTATCATAACATCCATCAGCAAAGATCATGTGGAGTATCTGGGAGATACGATCATGCAGATTGCTGGAGAAAAAGCCGGGATTATCAAACCGGGAGTGCCAGTAATCTACGACGGACAGAACGAAGAGGCAGCTCGTGTGATCGAAAAGAAAGCCAAAGAGAAGGGATCTCCGGCGTATCCACTTACTGCAGACATGTATGAAATGGTGAAAAATACCCGTGAAGGCATTGATTTTTCTTTTCATTGCCAGTATTATAAAACTGTTACTATTTCCATTCCGTACATTGCACCGTATCAGATGATGAATGCATCTCTTGCATTTTTCACGATGGAACAGCTCAGTCAGGAACACAGGATTCCGGTGGAGAAGCTGGTTCAGGGAATTGCGAATACACACTGGGAGGGAAGAATGGAGACGATTCTTCCGGGCGTCATCGTAGATGGTGCCCATAATGCTGACGGTGTGGCACGTTTTGTGGAGACAGCCTGTCATTTCGGAAAAAGCAACAGAATCACGTTGTTATTTTCGGCGGTTGCGGATAAAGATTATGAGAAAATGATCCAGACAGTCTGTGAAAAGATCAGACCACAGGCGGTTGTAGCTACTCAGATCTGGGGAAGTCGTGTGGTACCTGCAGATAAGCTGGCACAGTTGTTCAGGGAGAATGGCTGTGAGGCAGTGGAAGCAGAACCCGATGTGGGAAAAGCTTTCGAGAAATCGTGCAGTCTCAGGGGAGATATCAAGGCATATCTGGCAGAGAAAAATGAGGAGAGAAAGTATGATTAATTATGAAGAGGAACTGAAGAAGTTTAAGCCCTGTCTGGATGTAGATGAAGTGGAAAGTGCGATTTACACCCGCGATCTGACGGATATCGTGGACATCCTGAAAGAAATGCTGAAAACAGAAGATCAGAAACGTAAAGAATAAGGGGAAAAACATGAATTGTATGAATTGCGGTGCTTTGCTGAACAAATCTCCTTATTGCCCCAGCTGCGGGTTTGACGTAGAAGTACAGAAAAAAGTATGGCAGCTTTCCAATCTTTATTATAATCAGGGACTGGAAAAGGCAGAGATACGGGATTTGTCAGGGGCTATTGATTTGCTGAAACGAAGCCTCAAATTTAATAAATTGAATATACAGGCGCGCAATCTTCTTGGACTGGTGTATTTTGAGACGGGAGAAGCGGTAGCTGCTCTCAGCGAGTGGGTGATCAGCAAAAATATTATGCCGGAGAATAATATTGCTTCCGAATACATTGACAGGCTTCAGGAAAATGCCAATAAACTGGATGTGATCAATCAGACGATTAAAAAATATAATGACAGTCTGCAGTGCTGCCGCAGGGGAAGTGAAGATGTGGCAGTGATTCAGCTGAAAAAGATTTTGAATCAGAATCCCAAGCTGATCAAGGGATACCATCTGCTTGCACTGATCTATCTGAAGCAGGAAGAATACGAAAAAGCCAGAAAGGTTCTGAAGAAGGCTGCAAAGATTGATAAAACGAACTCCACAACCCTTCGCTTTCTGAAGGAAGTAGACGAACAGACAGGTACGATGACGAGCCTGGAACCGCGGCGCTGGGGATTTGGAGGCAGAGAAAAGACAAAGCCGGAAAGAGGACAGTCTGTAGCATATATGGCAGACAACGAGCTGGTGATTCAGCCGCCTACATTTCGGGAAAGCTCACTGGCGGCTACACTTTTGAATTTGGGTTTTGGTTTTCTGGTGGGAGCGTGTCTGGTCTGGTTTCTGGTTGTGCCGGCGAATACCCAGAAAATTAATCGGGAGGCCAATGAAAAAGTGGTGGAATACAGCAACACTATGGCGAGCCAGAATGCTGAAATGAATAAGATGAAAGAACAGATCGCACAGTCTGAAGAGACGGTTTCATCTGCACAGGCTCAGATTGAACAGGCAGCCAGTCAGGTTACGTCTTATGAAAATCTGATCAAAGCGTATGAGGCTTATCAAAATGGAAGTTATACTTCTGCAGCCAATGTATTGCAGAATGTACAGCCGGATCTTTTGTCAGCCAGTGCAAAAGAAATATATGATATAATTTATAGGAACATAAAATCAACGATGCAAAAGACGCTCAAGAGTCAGGGAGAGCAGTCTTTCTATGCAAAAGATTATCCTACGGCTATTGAATCTCTCACGCAGGCGATGGAGATGGATGAGACAAATTATGAAGTTCTGAATCTTCTGGCTCATTCCTATCGACTGAATGAGGAGTATGATAAGGCGGTAGAAATCTTCCAGAAAATCGTGGATACATTCCCGGGAACCAAACGTGCTGCCAGTGCTCAGAAATATATCGATAACGGTGGTCATGGATTTGATGACGCAGGTCAGACGACGGGAAGCACCGGCACAACGACAACAGGAAATGAGGGCGATACTGCCGCCGGGAATACCGGTGAAAGTACAGCTGCAGGAGACACCGGAGATACGACCCAGGGGGCAGCAGAGCCGACAGAATAATACAAAAACTTAAGAGAAACCTCTGAATCGGGGATATGCAAGCCGCATATCCCCGTTTTTGGGGTTAATAAGATTTTTGTACAGGGAGGATCATATGGAACAATTTCAAATCAGACAGAAAGTATTGACGATTCGAATGCCAAGAGAACTGGATCATCACAGTGCTCAGGAGATACGGCAGGAAGCAGACCGACTGATTGCAGAGAAAAATATCAATCAGGTTGAATTTGATTTTCGGAATACCGAATTTATGGATAGTTCAGGAATCGGAGTGATCATGGGAAGATATCAGAATATACGGCTTTTGGGGGGGATTGTGACAGCTACCCATGTGAGTGACAGAATTTATAAAGTACTTCAGCTGGCGGGAGTGACAAAAGTAATCGGAATCGACAGGGAGAGGTTCTGGAATCAGGGTGAATAGGGGGAAAAGGATATGGAACAAAACAACGAAATGACAATTATATTTGACAGCCGCTCCTGTAATGAAGGGTTTGCAAGGGTGGCGGTGGCAGCATTCTGTACGCAGCTGAATCCTACGCTGGAGGAAGTGGCGGATATCAAGACGGCAGTATCGGAAGCTATTACCAATTCCATCATTCATGGGTATGACAATCAGGTGAAAAAGATACGAATCGAATGCCGTACAGAGGATAAGACTTTGTTTGTGACAGTGAGTGACGAAGGAAGAGGGATTCCGGATGTAGAAAAAGCGATGGAGCCCATGTTTACCACACGTCCGGAATTGGATCGTTCCGGAATGGGGTTTGCTTTCATGGAAGCGTTTATGGATGATGTACAGGTGGAATCTGAAGTGGGAAAAGGAACCATTGTCCGTATGAGAAAAACAATCGGAAGTCAGAAAAGCCCGTTTGCATAAAAGGAGGTCCTATGGAACATACCCTTGCCTTGATAAAATCGGCACACGAAGGGGATAAAAATGCACGGGATACATTGGTTGAGGAAAATATAGGGCTAGTCTGGAGTATTGTAAGAAGGTTTCAGAATCGGGGCGTGGAGATGGAAGATTTGTTTCAAATCGGCAGTATCGGGCTTATTAAAGCAGTGGACAAGTTTGATCTGTCTTATGAAGTTCAGTTTTCCACTTATGCAGTTCCTATGATCGCAGGAGAAATCAAGCGCTTTTTAAGAGATGACGGTATGCTGAAAGTGAGCAGACCTCTGAAAGAAATGGCGGGAAAAGCGTATGGAGTCAGAGAAGCCCTGGAGAAAAAAGAAGGGAGAGAACCCACGGTGTCTGAAATCGCCGAAGAAATGGGAGTGCCTGTGGAGGAACTGATGCTGGCCATGGAGGCAGGTGCTCAGGTGGAATCTCTTCAGCAGATTATTTATCAGGGGGATGGAAATGACATTTCACTGATAGATAAACTGGAAGAAAAAGAAAATACCAATGAAAAACTGGTCAATCGTCTGTTTCTGGAAGAAATGCTGGGGGAACTGGATGGAAAAGAACGGGAATTGATTTTTAAAAGATATTTTTTGGAAAAGACCCAGGCGGTGATCGCAGATGAAATGGGAATCTCGCAGGTGCAGGTATCGCGGATGGAGAAAAAAATCATTAAGGAAATGCGGGGAAAACTGTAAATCAGTTTTCCCTTTTTATGTATTTTTTTTGTATGAAAGTACATACTATCCGCAAAAGGAGAGATTTCTATGATATGTAAAAAATGGTGGTTATGGACAGCGGCTGCGATCGTGGCTGCGGCGGTTATCTATGCAGCCTTTTTCTATGCGGGAAATAAAGAACAGTCGCCGGGCGCTACATTAGTGAAAATGGAAGAAGGTGAGGGCGGATGAAGGATGTTCTTTATATTCAGACAGACAAAAATGTGAAGGTTATTTCCGAACAGGTATATCTTCAGGATATAGCACGACTATCTGCCAGCAGTTCCAAAGTTCTGGATCAATGCAGCATCCTTTTGGTTATAACACTTCCTGAAAAAGAATATGGGAGATATACAGCATCGGCTATTGATCTGGTCAAACAGGTACAACAGCGATTTGAAAATGTTCATGTGGTGCATATCGGGGAACCGGAATTTATCCTGACATATGAAAATCCCGGCAAAAAAAATGCAGTTCTCGGATGGCTTAAAACGTTGTCGGTCTGCCTGATTACTTTTTTCGGTACTATGTTTTCCATTATGACATTCAATACGGATGTGGATGTACCGCGGCTGTTTCAGGGAATTTATTTTCAGTTTACCGGTCAGGTATCCGATGGGTTTACGATTCTTGAAATGACTTATTCATTGGGAATCGGGATTGGTGTAGTGTTTTTCTTTAATCATTTTGGAAAATGGAAGCTCAGTTATGATCCCACGCCTATGGAAGTGGAAATGCGGACCTACGAAAATGAAGTGGATGATACGATACTGGAGATGAAAAACCGGGAGGAGAGCTGAAATGCTGGTGATACTCTGGCTTGGATTTCTGGGAATCTGTTTTGGCATCGTTGTGGCAAGCGGAGCCGCAGCATTTATAATTTCCCTGGGAATCGTCCCGAGATATGCGGGAATTACAAGAACAGCTCAGAATGTAAGGCTTTATGAAGACTGTTCTATGCTGGGGGCGTTTTTGGGAAATGTTTTGTTTTTATATTCAGGGAGACTGCCGCTGGGCAATGTAGGACTGGCTATATACGGAATTTTTGCCGGTGTATTTCTTGGAAGCTGGATCATTGCCCTGGGAGAGGTTGTGAATATATTCTCCATTATGGCAAGGAGAATAGGAATTACAAAAGGTATCGGACTGATCATTATCGTTATGGCAGTGGGAAAAACCTTGGGTTCCCTGCTGTTTTTCTGGAAAGGATGGTAAATAAAGATGGATGAACTGAAAACAGAAGAAAAGAAGAAACAATATGAAGCATATGTGAAAGAGGTGACACCGATGCACTGTCTGCCTGCGAATATGGCAAAAGCATTTTTGGTGGGTGGGCTTATCTGTGTGCTCGGGCAGGGAATACTAAATTGGTGCCAGAGGATGGGAATGGATGAAAAAACAGCAGGTTCCTGGTGTTCAATCATTCTGGTGTTTTTAAGTGCGTTGACCACAGGACTGAATCTGTATCCGAAACTGGCAAAATGGGGAGGCGCAGGAACACTGGTTCCCATCACGGGGTTTGCCAATTCTGTAGCCGCTCCGGCAGTGGAATATCAAAAAGAAGGTCAGGTGTTTGGAATCGGATGTAAAATTTTTACAATTGCCGGACCGGTAATCCTATATGGAATATTTTTCAGCTGGCTGTTGGGCGTGATTTATTGGATCTTTACCATAGTGATATGAAAAAATAGAAAGGAGAGTAAGGAGGTATCAGAGTGGAAGAAAAAAACGGTTGTGTCACACAAATTCTTGGAAAACAGAGTATTTCATTTGCATATCCTGTGTATATCCAGGGATGTGCAGCTATTGTGGGAAAGAAAGAAGGAGAAGGACCCCTGGGACGCCACTTTGATGAGGTGGAGGAAGATGATAAATTCGGACAAAAGACTTGGGAAGAAGCAGAGAGTGTCATGCAGAGGAAAACAGCCAGTATGGCAGTCGAGAAAGCGGGATTGCAGATGAATGATATTCGAATGATCTTCGCCGGTGATCTGCTTGCGCAGTCTATTGCTTCTTCTTTCGGAATCGGTGGTTTGGATTGCCCTTTGTATGGTTTGTTTGGTGCCTGTTCTACCATGGGGGAGTCTCTGGCATTGGCATCTATGGCAGTAGCCGGAGGATATGGAAAATATGTATTGGCAGTGACATCCAGTCATTTTGCCACTGCGGAAAAAGAATTTCGTTTTCCACTGGGATACGGCAATCAAAGACCTCTTTCGGCAAGCTGGACGGTAACCGCAAGCGGTGCCTGTGTGGTGGGAAACAAAAAGGGAAAAGTAAAAATAACAGGAGTGACAACAGGAAAAGTCACGGATTATGGCCTTAAAGACTCTCAGAATATGGGGGCGTGCATGGCACCGGCTGCCTGTAATACGATTGTACAGCACCTGAAAGATTTCGGGAGAAAGCCGGAAGACTATGATAAAATTATTACCGGTGATCTGGGATATATAGGTCAGCAGATTTTACTGGATCTGCTAGAGCAGGAAGGTTATCCGTCAGCAAAAGTTCATGAGGATTGCGGTATCCTGATCTATGACAGAAAAACACAGGATACCCATTCCGGCGGAAGCGGCTGTGGCTGTTCCGCTGCTGTTCTTGCTTCTTATATTATCCCCAAAGTTGCATGTGGAGACTGGAAACGGGTATTGTTTGTGCCTACGGGTGCGCTGATGTCAAAAGTAAGTTTTTATGAAGGAAACAGTGTGCCCGGGATAGCTCAGGCGGTTGTCCTGGAAAATGCAGAATCCGGAAATAATAACGACAGATGAGGAGGATCCATATGGAATATTTCAATGCTTTTTGGGTAGGCGGTTTGATCTGTGCGCTGGTCCAGATATTACTGGATAAAACAAAACTGATGCCGGGGCGTATCATGGTGCTGCTTGTGGGCTGCGGCAGTCTTCTCAGTGCGCTGGGAATATATAAGCCTCTGGTGGATTACGCACATGCCGGTGCCACAGTGCCACTGATTGGATTTGGTCATCTTTTATATCAGGGGGTAAAGGATGCGATTGATCAGGCTGGTGTGCTGGGGCTTTTTACAGGAGGTTTTAAAGCCAGTGCAGCGGGAATCAGCGCAGCTTTGATCTTCGGATATCTGGCGAGTCTTGTATTTCAGCCTAAAATGAAACAATGAGTTCCTTTAAGGATTAAAAACTTGATGGAAGAAGTCTTGCATGGATATGGAGATCT
The DNA here is from genome assembly GCA_004562915.1 of bacterium. GTDB lineage: Bacteria > Bacillota > Clostridia > Lachnospirales > Lachnospiraceae > Oliverpabstia. The sequence goes on along the minus strand of SFQZ01000053.1, from coordinate 14,675 downwards.
ATAGTATAATATATTAATTACAGTGTCAAAAAGTCATGCATTTTCATACAAGAATGGAAATGTACGACTTTTTGGCGCTAGTATCATCATATGAGATAGAAAATGAGATAGAACAGAGGGATTGGCGTGAGAGAAAATATCATCAGTAAATTTGAAAAAGTCATTGGAAAAGAATGTGTTCTGACGGAAGAACCGATGAGAAAGCATACGACATTCCGGTTGGGCGGATCTGCCGATTATTTTCTGTGTCCGACAACAGACGTGCAGGTGGCAGAGCTGATACATATTTGCCGGGAAGAGAATATCCCCTATTTTGTACTTGGTAACGGAAGCAATCTTCTTGTGAGTGACCAGGGATATCGGGGAGCTGTGATTCAGATCTATAAAAATATGAACGAAATTCGTATAGAAGGTACACAGATTTATGTACAGGCCGGCGCATTGCTGTCCGCAACAGCAAAAAAAGCCTTGGAGGCAAAACTTACCGGTATGGAATTTGCATCAGGAATTCCGGGAACTGTAGGCGGAGCGGCAGTTATGAATGCAGGAGCCTATGGCGGTGAGATGAAAGATATCCTGAAGTCTGTAACTGTACTTACCGATGAAGGTGAGATTCTGGTACTGGATGCGTCCGAGTTACATTTCGGATACCGTACCAGTATTATTAAGGAAAAAAGGTATATTGTACTGGAAGCGGTGATACAGCTGTGTCCGGGAGAAAGGGAGAGTATTCTGAACCGGATGGAAGAACTGAAGGTGCAGAGAGTGACCAAACAACCGTTGGAGTATCCAAGCGCAGGAAGCACATTTAAACGACCGGAAGGGTATTTTGCCGGAAAACTGATCCAGGATGCCGGTCTTCGCGGATATCGGGTGGGAGGAGCACAGGTATCCGAAAAGCATTGTGGATTTGTGATCAATACCGGAGATGCATCCGCATCTGATGTCTGGCAGCTGATTTGTGATGTACAGGAAAAAGTATATGAGCAATTTCAGGTGAGGCTGGAACCGGAAGTAAAATTATTAGGGAATTTTGATGAAGGATAATGGGCGGAGGAAAGCATGAGATTTGTAATTGTGACGGGCATGTCCGGCGCAGGAAAAAGTACGGCACTGAAAATGTTGGAAGATGCAGGGTATTTTTGTGTGGATAACCTGCCGATTCCTCTTCTGGAGAAGTTTGCCCAGTTTATTACGGAGGGAAATTCGGGCAGCATTCAGAAAGTTGCGCTGGGGGTAGATATCCGGAGCGGGGCTGCCATGGAAGGGCTGGCAAGAGCACTGGAAGAAATCAGCGTGACAGGATTGGAGTATGAGATTCTGTTTTTGGAAGCTGATGATGATGTGCTGATTAAGCGTTATAAGGAGACGAGACGGGCGCATCCCCTTGCGGGAAGCGGAAGAGTAGAAAATGGTATCAGAGAAGAACGGGAAAAGCTGAAGTTTTTAAAAGCACATGCGGATTATATTCTGGATACCAGTCAGCTGCTTACAAGAGAATTGAAAAGTGAACTGGACAAGATTTTTGTGAAAAATCAGGGATTTAAAAGTCTGATGATTACGGTACTGTCATTTGGCTTTAAATATGGGATTCCGTCGGATTCAGATCTGGTATTTGATGTGCGTTTTCTGCCGAATCCCTATTATATTGACGAGCTCCGCCCTTTAAGCGGAAATGATGCTCCTGTCAGCGAATATGTGATGGGGTTTGATGCATCTCAGATTTTTCTGGATAAACTGGAGGATATGATCAGGTTTCTGATACCAAATTACATATTAGAAGGGAAAAATCAGCTGGTTGTAAGCATAGGATGTACCGGAGGAAAGCATCGCTCCGTTACATTGGCAAACGGATTGTACCAGAGACTTCAGAAGTCTGAAGAATATGGAGTGCGGATGGAACATCGTGATATTGGAAAAGATGCAATCCGAAAAAGAATGGACGAAACGAGGTAGTCAGGATGTCATTTTCCAGTGAGGTAAAAGAAGAACTGTCCCGTCATCTGCCTTCTGCAAGGCATTGTCAGATTGCTGAAACAGCAGCTATTCTCAGTGTGTGCGGACAGGTATCGATATCTGAAGATGACAGGTTTCGTATCGTAGTACATACAGAAAATATATCTGTAGCAAGAAAGTACTTTACATTATTGAAAAAAACATTTAAGATAGAAGCAGTAACCCGTATTCGAAAGAATGCATATCTGAAAAAATCTACCGTATATCTGGTGGAGGTGAATTCTCATGAGGATGCGGTAAGAATTCTCCAGGCTACAAAGTTTGTGACAGTGGATCTGGAGATTGCGGAAGACCTATCTACGATGAACCGTCTGATCATTCAGAAGGAGTGCTGTAAGAGGGCGTTTTTAAGAGGAACCTTTCTTGCGGCCGGTTCCATCAGTGATCCGGAAAAATCATATCATTTAGAGATCGTATGTACCACAGAGGAACGCGCTTTGCAGGTACAGAATATTCTCAGGGAACTGGTGTTGGATGCACGGATTGTGAACAGAAAGAAAAATCAGGTGGTTTATCTGAAAGAAGGATCACAGATTGTTGAGCTTTTAGGCCTGATGGGAGCCAGTATTTCTCTTATGAATCTGGAAAATATACGGATTCTGAAAGAAATCAGCAACAATGTGAACCGGAAAGTTAACTGCGAGACTGCCAATATTGGTAAAACTGTATCGGCAGCTGTGAAACAGGTTGAAGACATCAGGTATATAGAAACACATATGGGATTTTCTCAGCTCTCAGAAGGGCTGGAGGAAATTGCAGTTCTGAGACTACAATATCAGGATGCTACCCTGAAAGAATTGGGTGAGATGCTGAATCCGCCTGTTGGTAAATCAGGCGTCAATCACCGGCTGCGCAAACTGAGCAGAATTGCGGATGAACTGCGAAGGGATAAGGAGGATTATTATGATTAAGAAACCGATTACTATTCAGATTTCCAATGGTTTGGAGGCGCGCCCGGTCGCTATGCTGGTACAGGTTGCAAGTCAGTATGAGAGCAGGATTCAGGTCGAGAGCGGAGACAAACGGGTCAATGCGAAGAGTATTATGGGAATGATGACACTTGGACTGAATGTGGGCGAGAGCGTGGTAATCAGTGCTGAGGGAAGCGATGAAGAAGATGCGATTGCCGGAATCGAAAAATATCTTACTAATCAATAATTATACATATAAGCAGGTGGGAAGGAGCTGAGGTAAGGACCGTGGCTCCTTTTTCTTTATATCAACGAAAGTCCTTTCAATTTCTTATGATATAAAAACCCTCCGGGCTGCATTGGAGGAAATATGACGAATGATATGACAACAGGGACACCCTGGAAACTGATTTTGAAATTTGTAATACCGGTAGCCCTGGGAAATATATTTCAGCAGATATATTCCATAGTAGATTCTATTATTGTGGGGCGTTTTGTCGGTGTGGAAGCACTGGCCGCGGTTGGAGTTACCGGACCTTTGACATTTATTGTGCTTGGATGGGTCACAGGAATTACCAGCGGATTTTCTATTTTGATCTCACAAAGTTATGGAGCCGGAGACCAGAAAAGACTGCGTCATTATGTGGCGATGTCATTATATCTGTGTGTGGCACTGGCAGTTCTGATGACTGTGGGATGTCTGGCGGCAAACAGATGGCTTTTGAGGCTTATGAATACTCCTGAGAATATTATGGATGCTACAGGACTCTATATAGGCATTATCTATGCGGGACTTGCCGCAAGCATAGCGTACAATATGCTTTCCGGTATACTCAGAGCATTGGGGGACAGCAGAACGCCGTTGTATTTTCTGATTTTTTCCTCTATCCTGAATGTAGTGCTGGATCTGCTGCTGATTCGGGTATTTCATCTGGGTGTGGCAGGAGCGGCATATGCGACCGTTATTTCACAGGCAGTATCGGCGGTACTGTGTATTACATTTATGACAAAACGCTATCGTTTTCTGGCATTCAGTCGGGAAGAAGGAAGATTTTCGTGGCGAAGCTTTACAAATCTTATGAAAATGGGTGTGCCGATGGCACTGCAGTTTTCCATTACGGGTCTTGGAGTTATGATCGTACAGAGCGCATTGAATCCTTTCGGAGAAATACCGATAGCAGCTTTCTCGGCTGGAAGTAAAGTGATGAATCTGGTGACACAGCAGATTATGATAGCTCTTGGTGTAGGAATGGCAACCTATGTAGGTCAGAACTGGGGAGCCGGAAATATTCATAGAGTACGACAGGGAGTACGTACCGGCTGCGTGTTGGCTGTGATTGTAGGTGTTTTATCTATGGTATTGATCACGTTGGTAGGAGAAGCCTTTGTGGGACTGTTTGTTACAGCAAATGTCCGGGAAGTGACAGTGTATGCATCGGAATATTTTTCTATAGCCAGATGGTTTTTTGTACCACTTGCTATGATTTTTGTGTTTAGAAATTCACTGCAGGGTCTGGGGGACGGATTTTTCCCAATGATGGGCGGAGTGTTTGAACTGGCAGCCCGTGCAATTGGTGTGGTTGTACTTGTAAAGCCGTTGGGATTTACAGGGATCGTACTGACGGATCCCTGTGCCTGGCTGGCAGCTTTAATCCCTATCGTGCCCGTCTATCTGATTCGTGTGAGAAAATTGCAGGATAAAGAGCAACGATCCACAGTATGAGAAGAAAATAGGATATTATATTTCCCAAAAGATATTTTTTTATAGTTAGTTTGAATATAATCATAAGAACTACGATGGAAAAGAGTCCTGCAAAAAAACGCAGGGCTTTTTCTTTGGCAGTTTGCGGCATGGAAAAACGGATGTATGTCTGTTCTATATAATAACCGGCAGCAAAACCGAGACCTGCACCGCCTGCTTTGAAAGCGTCGGCTGTCATATCAGGATCTGCTATATTGGTAAAGTAAAGGATGCCTGCATAGAGGAATACCAGAATGCATATGATCAGAAGCATCAATGAGAAAATTTTTACATTTTCGGTCTGATCGAGCTTTGGAGCCGGACGATAGTATACAATAAAAGAAATTGCCAGAGTCAGAACCATGGATACCAGCACATCTTTAGGGGTGTGTACACCAAGATACATACGGGAAAAACCAATGAAACACATCAGAAAGAAACAAAGAAATTTCCATCCTTTGTTTTTAAGATAAAATCCCAATGTAGAGAACAGGGCAGTACCGCTTTGGGTATGACCGCTGGGAAATGAGTAGCCGGTAGCTCCTCCAATGGCAGATTCTACTGCTTTAAAATCAGGATCCAGAACCCACGGTCGGGGGATTCGGAAAGTGATTTTCAGTGTCTGGACCAGAAGACCGGAAAGAAAATATGTGAATCCCAGAATATGTGCGAGCTTTTTATTACAACACCAGTAAAACCAGCAAATGATGATGACTACTACAGTTTCCTGGGCAATCCAGGTGGCGGATTGAAAAATCGTATCCAGAACAGGAGAACGATAATCTGCCAGAAATCTTAAAAAATCCATAAATGCCTCCAATTAATATAGATCAAGAACTCGGAACCAATAGTTATAAAAATCTTCAAAACCAAGAGAAAGGTATAGCTTTTTTGCAGGGGTATTGCCGTGGACTACCTGAAGATAGGCACCGTCCAGCCCCATTTCTTTTCCTACATTCAAAAGACTGTTACAGATCGAACGGGCATAGCCTCTTCCACGATAACGGGGGTGTACATGGATAGCATAAATACCCATATAAGAACGATCCAGGATACCAAGTCCGATGGCAACAATCTGCCCCTGTTCATTTGTGATAGAGGCAGCCAGCGTATCTTTTGGAATTGCCTGATACATGGAGGGAACAATTTGCCGGTGAATGGCACTCGTAGTACTCTTCAGTGCAAACAGGCTGTTGATCCAGCGTGAGTTAATTGTGTTTTCAAGCTGTACGGGAGCATTGGGGGTGCCTAACGTATAATTATGAAAAGACAGGATCATGACCTCTGTGATGTGCTGTGTCATATATCCTCTCTGTATCAGACGATTTTCGAAACTTTTCTCCAGAAGAGGAGTAATTTTAAAAATAGAAGGCGTACCCCAACGGCGATATGCACTTTCGCAAAAATCTATTTTTTCTTCCAATGGAATTGTGGAAGGACCAATCTGCTCTACACTGTTGGTTCTGTGGGTATAAAAATAGGAAAATCTGAGAAGCCAGCCGTCATATAATTGAATCTGATGGGATGGCCATGCGTTCAGTGATAAATCTTCGATCATTTTAATTGTCGGTTTGACGGTAAGATCTTTCATATTGTGCCTCCGGGACTTTGACCTTACGATGCCCTTTAATCCTGGCATCGTATAGTGTTCTCATTATAATAAAGAAGAAACCTGTATTCAATGGAAAAATGAAAAAACCTTACCAATTTTTAAAATTGGTTGCAGAAGAGTAGAAAAAAGGCTATAATGAAATCCATGAACAGGATTAATCAATTTGTAAATGATGAGGAGAGTACGAAATGTCAAGGTTTTTAAAGACGATTGTGAATATTATCCTGCTTTGCGCGATTGTAGTGGCGGGAGGACTGCTGATACCGCCGTTTGTAGGGGTGACGACGGTTATTGTTGATGATGTGGATATGGATACCAATCTGGCAAAGGGAACTGTTACATATGCGCTGGACAGGGACAGCAGTCAATTAAAAACAGGAAGCAAGATCCTGGTATATGAAGGTGACGGTCAGTATGTGTATGAGATTGCTTCAGTTGATGGAGAAAGCTATACATTGGAAGATAAACTGAGTACGGACGGCGGAACGAAAGAGATGACGCTGGGAAGTTCTGCGAAAAAGGTTCTTTTTACGGTACCGTTTATCGGATATGTGACAATGGCTCTCAGAACGACAGAAGGATTGATTATCGTCGGATTGGCAGTTGTGTTCGTAATCATACTTTTTATTCTTGCTGAAATCTGGAAAAAGGATGATGAGGATGAGGATGGCGAAGAAGATGGTGAATCCGATGATGAACCGGAAGAACTGAGCAGAAGAGAAAAGAAAAAAGCGTTGAAAGCGGAAAAGAAAGCAGAGAAAGCAGCTGCAAAGGAAGCAGCGAAGGAAGCGTTGCGGGAAGAGAAGAAAGCGGCAAAAGCAGAAAAGAAAGCGGCAAAAAAAGCAACAAAAGATGAAGAGCAGTCAGAAGAAGAACAGCCAGAGGAGCTTCCGATGAAAGAAGCTGCTGCGACGATGACCGGTGAGAGTGAGACTTCAGAAGAAGATCAGAAACTCTTTGATGAGACAAGTACATTCTTTGCGGCGGATATAGCAAATATGCTGGGAATCGATCTGGATGAGAACGCCAAAGAAGATACAGCGGAAAAAGAAAGTGCTGTGATTGAAGTTGAGATCCCGGAAAAAATGGAAGAGCCTGCTTCAAAGGAAACAACACCACAAGTAAGAAGACTGGCCATGCCGGCTTACACCAGAGAGGAATTGATAGAGAAAGCCAAAGCAGCCGGTGAGGAGCCGGATATTGTGGAAGATGAGACAAATGGTATCACATTCCTGGATTATTCGGATATCTTATGATTTGGGTAACAAAGATTGTATTAAAAAAAGAACATTTTTTTTTAGAAACCCCTTGCTTTTGCACGGGGTTTCGTTTATAATAACCCGTGTTGTGACATTGATAGCGATGAAGCGTGAGGTTGCTGCATGAAAATTGCAGGTTTTCCGTGGAGCGAATGTCAAGTTAAGAAACTGGCGACAAGTCACTGTATACATGTTAATGAGTCCACTGAGAAAGTGGAAACACGTGTGAGAGTCTACATGACACACACGGAGGAGTGTACAGTCACCGCTTGTCGTACTCGTAAAGTGCGAAAAGGAGGCGACTTTTTTTATGGCAAGTCAAGTAATGAGAATCACATTAAAAGCTTATGATCATCAGCTGGTTGATGCATCTGCAAGCAAAATCATCGAAACTGTAAAAAAGACGGGATCTGTAGTGAGTGGACCGGTTCCACTTCCCACTAAGAAAGAGGTAGTAACTATCTTGCGTGCGGTTCATAAATATAAAGATTCCAGAGAGCAGTTTGAGCAAAGAACTCATAAAAGACTGATCGATATCATCACGCCGACACAGAAAACTGTGGATGCTCTGGCAAGACTGGAGATGCCGGCAGGTGTTTACATCGATATCAAGATGAAAAACAAATAATTTCATCAAAACCCAACAATCTAGGAAGTTTGATATAGAAGCAACACATTCTTGAGGAATCAACATCCCATCAGGGTCATAGTGTTCCGGGTATATCGGCTTTTCTAGGATGAACACTCATGTGGTGTTCCGCTGTAGATTAAGCAGGAGGTAAAAAGAATGAAGAAAGCAATCTTAGCTACAAAAGTTGGAATGACTCAGATTTTCAACGAAGATGGAGTATTAACTCCGGTAACTGTATTGCAGGCTGGTCCTTGCGTAGTAACTCAGGTTAAAACTGTAGAAAATGATGGTTACAGTGCAGTACAGGTTGGTTTTGCTGACAAGAGAGAAAAACTGGTTAACAAACCAATGAAAGGACAGTTCGACAAAGCAGGCGTTTCTTATAAGAGATTCGTTCGCGAATTCCGTTTTGAAGATGCTGAAAGTTATGAGCTGGCTCAGGAGATCAAAGCTGACATCTTTACCGCTGGAGAGAAAGTAGATGCTACTGCAATCTCCAAAGGAAAAGGATTCCAGGGCGCTATCAAGAGACATGGACAGTCCAGAGGACCTATGGCACACGGTTCCAAGTATCATCGCCATGCAGGTTCCAACGGTGCTTGTTCTGATCCGAGCCGTGTATTCAAAGGAAAGAAGATGGCCGGACACATGGGTAACAAGAAAGTAACAGTTCAGAATCTGGAGATCGTAAAGGTTGATGCAGAGAACAATCTGTTGCTTGTAAAAGGCGCTGTACCAGGTCCTAAGAAATCTTTAGTAACAATCAAAGAGACTGTTAAATCCGCTAAATAATTAACGGTAAGTGGACCCGAGGCCGCAAGGCTTGAATCTTGAAAGGAGGATCACACAGATGTCAAACGTATCTGTTTATAATATGGAAGGCAAAGAAGTTGGCACACTGGAACTGAACGATGCTGTGTTCGGTGTTGAAGTAAATGAACATCTGGTTCATTTGGCAGTTGTTCGCCAGCTTGCAAATAAACGTCAGGGAACTCAGAAAGCAAAAACCCGCTCTGAAGTAAGCGGTGGTGGAAGAAAACCTTGGAGACAGAAAGGAACCGGTCATGCAAGACAGGGTTCAACAAGAGCTCCACAGTGGACAGGCGGCGGAGTTGTATTTGCTCCGGTACCAAGAGATTATTCTTTCAAAATGAATAAAAAAGAAAGAAGACTGGCTCTGAAATCTGCTCTGACATCCAGAGTACAGGAGAACAAACTGGTAGTTCTCGATGAATTGAAATTAGATGCTATCAAAACAAAGGATATGCAGAATGTACTGAACAACCTGAAGGTTGAAAAAGCTATGGTTGTTACAGACGATAAAAATGTAATCGTATCTGCAAGAAACATTCCGAATGTGATCACAGCTTCTGTTGGTACACTGAATGTATTCGATATCCTGAAATACAACACAGTTGTTCTGGATAAGGCAGCTGTTGCAAAAGTTGAGGAGGTATACGCATAATGGCTAACGTTCAATATTATGATGTAATCCTTAAACCGATCGTAACTGAGAAAAGTATGAATGCTATGAGTGAGAAAAAATATACTTTTCTGGTTCATCCGGAAGCTAATAAAAGCATGATCAAAGAGGCTGTTGAAAAAATGTTCGAAGGAACACAGGTTAAGAGCGTTAATACTATGAATTTGGATGGTAAGAAAAAACGCCGCGGATATACCGTAGGAAGAACAGCTAAAACAAAAAAAGCAATCGTTACACTGACTGAGAACAGCAAAGAAATCGAAATCTTTGAAGGACTGTAAGATTTGCTTGTAAGCGGATAAAGTCCACAGGACTTGGGCGGACATCCAATCCGCTCGTACTATCGCTAAACGAAAGGAGATATTATCATGGGAATTAAAACATACAGCCCATATACACCGTCCAGAAGAAATATGACAAACCTGGATTTTGCTGAGATCACAAAATCTACACCAGAAAAATCTCTGGTAGTTTCTCTGAAGAAAAATTCCGGACGTAATAATCAGGGTAAAATCACAGTAAGACATCGCGGAGGCGGAAGCAGAAGAAAATACAGAATCATTGACTTCAAGAGAAGAAAAGATGATATTCCTGCTACAGTTACCGCAATCGAATACGATCCGAACAGAACAGCAAATATCGCACTGATCTGCTACGCAGACGGCGAAAAAGCTTATATTCTGGCACCGGAAGGACTGAAAGTAGGCATGAAAGTCATGAACGGAGAAAACGCAGAAGTTCGTCCTGGCAACTGCCTGCCACTGTCCCAGATCCCTGTTGGTACTATGATTCACAATGTAGAACTTCATCCTGGAAAGGGCGGACAGCTGGTTCGTTCTGCTGGTAATGGAGCACAGCTGATGGCAAAAGAGGGCAAATACGCGACCTTGAGACTGCCTTCAGGAGAAATGAGAATGGTTCCGATCGAATGCCGCGCATCTGTAGGTGTTGTCGGAAACGGAGAGCACAACCTGGTAAATATCGGTAAAGCCGGAAGAAAACGTAACATGGGTATCCGCCCGACAGTACGTGGTTCCGTTATGAACCCGAATGACCATCCGCACGGTGGTGGTGAAGGTAAGACCGGTATCGGCCGTCCTGGTCCGTGTACTCCATGGGGTAAACCTGCTCTTGGCCTGAAGACAAGAAAGAAAAACAAACAGTCCAATAAATATATTGTAAGAAGAAGAGACGGTAAAACGTTAGGTAAATAAAGGAGGTTACGCGAATGGCTCGTTCATTGAAAAAAGGACCTTTTGCAGATCAGAGCTTATTGAAAAAGATTGATGCTATGAATGCAGCAGGAGATAAATCAGTTATTAAAACCTGGTCACGTCGTTCCACAATTTTCCCATCCTTCGTTGGACATACAATCGCTGTTCATGATGGAAGAAAACATGTGCCGGTATATGTTACCGAGGATATGGTAGGCCATAAACTTGGTGAGTTCGTTGCTACAAGAACTTACAGAGGACATGGAAAAGACGAGAAAAAATCAGGTGTTCGTAAATAAGGGTACAGCCCGAGCTTGAAAGGAGGATTTTAGTCATGGCAAAAGGACATAGAAGCCAGATTAAAAGAGCAAGAAATGCTAATAAAGATACAAGACCATCTGCCAAATTATCCTACGCAAGAATGTCCGTACAGAAAGCTTGTTATGTACTGGATGTAATTCGTGGAAAAGATGTGCAGACTGCTCTTGGTATCCTGACATACAACCCACGTTACGCTTCCAGCGTGATCAAAAAATTACTGGAGTCTGCGATTGCCAATGCTGAGAATAACAACGGCATGAGCGTAGAAAATCTTTACATTGCAGAGTGTTATGCAAATAAAGCTCCGACAATGAAGAGAATCAGACCTAGAGCTCAGGGTAGAGCATATAGAATTGAGAAAAGAACAAGTCATATCTCTATCGTGTTAGATGAAAGATAATAAGGAGGGTAATCATGGGACAGAAAGTTAACCCACACGGCCTTAGAGTCGGTGTTATCAAAGACTGGGATTCCAAATGGTATGCAGAAAAAGATTTTGCTGACAACCTGGTGGAAGACTACAATATCAGAACATTCCTGAAGAAAAAACTGTACAGCGCAGGTGTTTCAAAAATCGAGATCGAAAGAGCTTCCGAGCGTGTAAAAGTTATCATCTACACTGCAAAACCGGGTGTTGTAATCGGTAAAGGCGGCGCTGAGATCGAGAAAGTTAAAAAAGAGCTGCAGAAATATACAAGCAAGAAACTGATTGTTGATATTAAAGAAGTTAAGAGACCGGACAGAGATGCTCAGCTGGTAGCTGAAAACATTGCACTGCAGCTGGAAAATCGTATTTCTTTCCGTCGTGCTATGAAATCCACCATGCAGAGAACCATGAAAGCCGGAGCAAAGGGAATCAAAACATCCGTATCCGGACGTCTTGGTGGAGCAGATATGGCTCGTACTGAGTTCTACAGCGAAGGAACTATTCCGCTTCAGACACTGAGAGCAGATATTGACTACGGCTTCGCTGAAGCTGATACAACCTACGGTAAAGTTGGTGTTAAAGCTTGGGTTTATAACGGCGAAGTTCTTCCAACCAAAACTAAGGAAGGGAGCGATAAATAATTATGTTAATGCCTAAGAGAGTAAAACGTCGTAAACAGTTCCGCGGTTCCATGAAAGGAAAAGCATTAAGAGGAAATAAAATCAATTATGGTGAGTTTGGTCTGGTGGCAACTGAGCCATGTTGGATCAAATCCAACCAGATCGAGGCAGCCCGTGTTGCCATGACCCGTTACATCAAACGTGGTGGTAAAGTTTGGATTAAAATTTTCCCGGACAAACCAGTAACAGCAAAACCAGCAGAAACACGTATGGGTTCCGGTAAAGGTGCTCTGGAATACTGGGTAGCAGTTGTTAAGCCAGGCCGTGTAATGTTCGAGATCGCAGGCGTACCGGAAGAGACAGCTCGCGAAGCATTACGTCTTGCTATGCATAAGTTACCATGTACATGTAAAATCGTTTCTCGTGCAGACTTAGAAGGCGGTGATAACAGTGAAAATTAAAAATTATGTAGAAGATTTAAAAGCAAAATCAGCTGCAGAATTACAGGAAGAATTAGTAGCTGCTAAAAAGGAACTCTTCAACCTGAGATTCCAGAATGCAACCAATCAGTTGGATAACACAAGCAGAATCAAAGAGGTTCGCAGAAATATTGCCAGAATTCAGACCTTGATCGCTGAAAAGGCAAATGTACAGTAATCTAAGAAGGAGGCTCTAAACCGTGGAAAGAAATCTTAGAAAAACACGTGTTGGTAAAGTAGTTAGCAACAAGATGGACAAAACAATCGTAGTTGCAATCGAAGACCACGTAAAACATCCACTTTACAAGAAGATTGTAAAGAGAACTTATAAATTGAAAGCACATGATGAGCAGAATCAGTGCAGCATCGGTGATACCGTTAAAGTTATGGAAACCAGACCGCTGTCCAAAGACAAAAGATGGAGACTGGTTGAAATCGTAGAGAAAGTGAAATAATTATTTCGGTAAATTCGTGAAGGAGGAATACCAGCATGATTCAGCAGGAAAGTAGACTTAGAGTTGCTGATAACACCGGAGCAAAAGAGATTCTGTGCATCCGTGTTATGGGCGGTTCTACTAGAAGATATGCCAATATCGGTGATGTAATCGTTGCTTCCGTCAAAGATGCAACACCAGGCGGCGTTGTTAAAAAAGGCGATGTAGTAAAGGCCGTTGTTGTACGTACTGTAAAAGGTGTTCGTCGTAAAGATGGTTCTTACATCAAATTTGATGAAAATGCAGCAGTCATCATCAAAGATGATAAAACACCAAGGGGAACTCGTATCTTTGGACCGGTAGCAAGAGAGCTTCGTGAGAAACAGTTTATGAAAATTGTATCTCTGGCTCCCGAAGTATTATAAGGAGGTAACCTGATGGCAACTTTAAAAATTAAAAAAGGTGATACCGTTAAGGTAATCGCCGGTAAAGATAAAGACAAAGAAGGAAAAGTTCTGTCCGTAAAAGACGGTAAAGTCATTGTTGAAGGTATCAACATGATTACAAAACACACAAAACCTTCTATGGCAAACCAGCAGGGCGGTATTGTCAATAAAGAAGCTCCGATTGACGCATCCAATGTTATGCTTCTGCATGAAGGCGAAGCAGTTCGCGTTGGCTTCAAAGTTGAAGATGGTAAAAAAGTTCGTGTAGCAAAGCATAAAAACGGCTACAAGACAATCGATTAATTGAGAGAGGAGGCAATCAAAAGTGAGCAGACTGAAAGAAATGTACAAAAATGAGATCATAGATGCTATGATCAAAAAATTTGGATATAAAAACATCATGGAAGTGCCAAAACTCGATAAAATCGTAATTAACATGGGTGTTGGCGAAGCTAAAGAAAATGCAAAACTTTTGGATTCAGCTGTAAAAGACATGGAGACAATCACAGGTCAGAAAGCTGTTTTGACAAGAGCAAAGAATTCCGTAGCTAACTTCAAAATTCGTGAAGGTATGCCGATCGGATGTAAAGTAACCCTGAGAGGGGAAAAGATGTATGAGTTCGCTGATCGTCTGATCAACCTGGCTCTGCCTCGTGTACGTGACTTCCGTGGAGTTAACCCGAATGCATTTGACGGAAGAGGAAACTATGCACTGGGTATTAAAGAACAGTTGATTTTCCCGGAAATCGAGTATGATAAAGTTGATAAAGTAAGAGGTATGGATATCATCTTTGTTACAACAGCAAAGACTGATGAAGAAGCCCGCGAATTATTGACATTATTCAACATGCCGTTTTCAAAGTAAGAATAGGAGGGAAAATTCATGGCTAAAACAGCAATGAAAATCAAACAGCAGCGTAAACAGAAATTCTCCACAAGAGAATATAATCGTTGCAGAATCTGTGGTCGTCCACATGCTTACTTAAGAAAATACGGAATCTGCAGAATTTGCTTCCGTGAATTAGCATACAAAGGACAGATCCCGGGTGTTAAAAAAGCAAGCTGGTGACCAGTAGAAGCT
>SFQZ01000202.1 GCA_004562915.1 bacterium | reverse complement strand
GATCAGATTTCAATGTCAGAATTAGCAGATGAACTAAAACAAGTCTATTTGCATTCTTTTGATGAAGCCTCACTCGAAAATGCGATTCAAGTATTAGAGGGACGCTTTGTTAGCAAAGAAGAAGAGTATCAAAAATATAAGAAAATAGATATCATTGGTGATCATGACGCAAAGTTTATTCATAGAATGGGAAGTTATGCTAAAAGGCTCCAGCACAGGGAGTTCTATAAGCAGATGGAAGATTTGATTCGTGTTGGACTTAGGAGATATCAGGATAAATTTGGTAAGAATCAGACTGCAGATGATCCTTTTGTACTTTATGAAAAATATTCCAGAAGAGAAGTAAGCTTGCTGATGAATTGCGGGCGAGATCTTTCATCTATAATGTATGGAATGAAACGTATTGGAGATGATGTTTTTATTTTCATTACTTATCATAAGGTGGGAGCAGAGAGTGAAGAATTACAGTATGCAGAAGGTAAACCGGATTATGCGGATGCATTTACGGATAGTATGATCTTTCGATGGGATTCTCAGATTGGTAAGGGACCGGAAAGCAGCTATATGCAAGATGTTATGGGAGCGAAGAGGAAACATTTAATGGTCAAAAAAAGTGATGCGGAAACAAGCTTTTACTATATGGGAACTTGTGACATCATATCAGCAGTAGGGGATAAAAAGATGGATAACAACGGAAAGATGAAGGACATCACGAAGGTTACCATGAAAATGCATCAACCAGTCAGAGAAGATCTGCTGAAATATTTGGAAAGCAATCTGCTAGATGAGGAGGACAAAGCTGTATGAAAACCATAAGAGTTGTTGCAGCAGTTATTTGCGATAGTTTTGAGACCAAATCAAAGATATTTGCTACGGCCAGAGGATATGGAGAACTGAAAGGCGGTTGGGAATTTCCCGGCGGCAAAGTGGAGCCAGGAGAAACACCGCAACAGGCGCTGAAACGAGAAATTTTGGAAGAGCTTAACACCGAAATCGAAGTTGGTGAGTTGATTGATACTATTGAATATGATTATCCGACTTTTCATCTCTCTATGGATTGCTTCTGGGCGAAAGTTAGTGCAGGGGAGTTGGAACTCAAAGAAGCGGAAGCTGCGAAGTGGCTGACAAAAGTTGAATTAGATAGTGTAGCGTGGTTACCGGCTGATATTACGCTGATTGGGAAGATTAAAGAGTGTATGATTTATACTGTGAAAAGAATCGATGAAGACCTGGACTTCGGATGTGAAGAACGAGCTGAGGGAGCACCTGTCATGGCGGTAGTCACGCTTATGAATTCTTCAGGTGGAGAGGTGAGAGTAAAGGCAGAAGATGCCATGCTCTATGAGCGTAATATCAACGAAGGTGACAAGGTCTACTTTGACGAAGAGAATGACTTAGATAAAATACAAGAGAGGGTATCTATCACTGAGTGAAAGGAAGTATGGAAATGGATCCTACAATTGATTACTACAATCTCAATGCAAAAAATTTTATAGAGAATACGCAGAATGTTGATATGCATCAGGCTCAGGATAGATTCCTGCGATTATTGAATGAAAACGCATTGATTCTAGATTTTGGCTGTGGATCAGGTCGTGACACCAAGTTTTTTCTGGAGAAGGGATACCATGTAAAAGCAACGGACGGATCAGCAGAAATTTGTCGTTTAGCGAGTGAATTTACGGGAATCGAAGTGAAACATCTGCTTTTCCAGGAACTTGGTGAGATCAATTCCTATGATGGTATATGGGCCTGTTCATCCATCCTGCATTTGCCCAAAAACGAATTATTATCGGTTATACGAAAGATGTGTGTGGCATTAAAGGGATCTGGAATTATTTATACATCCTTTAAATATGGTGATTTTGAAGGGGAACGCAACGGTCGACACTTTACAGATTTTACAGAAGATGGTTTTCAGGATTTTATTAAGGAATTACCGGAAATAATGATTGTTGAAAACTGGATTACTGGTGATGTCAGACCGGGAAGGGGAGAGGAAAAATGGCTCAATCTGATACTGCAGAAAATCTGAGGAATACATCAGAGACGGAGAGGATAACGCAGGAAATCTGGTCCACGGATGTAATGACGGGTGGAAGTGATCGTAGGATGCAGCTGTACTATCAGCTGATTCAAAGCTTAAAAAAGGCAGACAGCGTTGATATCATTGTATCTTTTTTGATGGAATCCGGTGTGAAGATGCTTCTTGAGGAGTTGGATAATGCCTTAAAAAGAGGTGCCAAAATCAGAATCCTTACCGGTAATTATTTAGGAATTACACAACCGTCTGCCCTATATCTTCTCAAGAAAAAACTCGGTTCCAGAGTCGATATGCGTTTCTATAATGAGAAGGAAAGATCTTTTCATCCGAAGTCATACATTTTTCATTATGAAAGATATAGTGATATCTATATTGGTTCATCAAATATTTCCAGAAGTGCACTGACGTCTGGTATTGAGTGGAATTATCGTTTTAGCAGCGTTTCTGATCCGAAGAATTACGAGAAGTTTTATCAGGTCTTTGAGGACTTGTTCGAACATCATTCAATTATCATTGATAATGAGGAATTAAAACGATATTCACAAAACTGGCATCGCCCAGCAGTGGCAAAAGATTTGGAAAGGTATGAGTATTCTCATCAGAACGAGGAAAATGAGTCAGAAGATACAAAGGTTCGATTACTGTACGAGCCGCGAGGTGCCCAAATTGAAGCTCTTTGTGCTTTAGAGGATACCAGAGCAGAAGGTGCAAAACGAGCATTGGTGCAGGCTGCAACCGGTGTAGGCAAGACATATTTGGCGGCTTTTGATTCGAAAAGTTATGAACGGGTTTTATTTGTTGCCCATAGGGAAGAAATTCTGAAACAAGCTGCCGTTTCATTTCGAAATGTCAGGAATTCAGAGGATTATGGTTTTTTTACAGGGGAAGAAAAGAGTACAGATAAGTCTGTTATTTTTGCCTCTGTAGCAACATTAGGAAGAAGTGAGTATCTTTCAGAAAAGTATTTTGCTCCGGACTATTTTCAATATTTGGTGATTGATGAGTTTCACCACGCAGTAAATGAGCAGTATCAAAGAATCGTTAAGTATTTCAAGCCGCAGTTTTTACTTGGTTTGACTGCCACACCGGAGCGTATGGATGGCAGAAATATCTATGAACTCTGTGATTATAATGTTCCTTATGAAATCTCATTGAAAGATGCCATTAATAAAGGAATGCTGGTGCCGTTTCATTATTATGGTATTTATGATGATACGGACTATTCGGGTCTGCATTTGATCAGGGGCCGATATGATGAAAAGGAACTGAACGAAACATATATAGGAAATGTACATCGTCATGACTTGATATACAAGTATTATTGCAAATATGGATCGAAAAAAGCTTTGGGATTTTGCTGCTCCAGAGCACATGCGGAGGAAATGGCAAAGGAATTCTGTGAAAGAGGGATTCCTTCCGTAGCTGTTTACAGTAATGCAAATGGGACATATTCCGAAGAAAGAGGAAAAGCGATTGAAAAACTGAAAAGTGGAGAAATCAGAGTGATTTTCTCTGTGGATATGTTTAACGAAGGAGTAGATATTACATCGGTAGACATGGTTATGTTTTTACGTCCCACGGAATCTCCAATTGTGTTTTTACAACAGCTTGGTCGTGGACTTCGACGCAGCAAAGGAAAGGAATACCTTAACGTACTGGATTTTATCGGCAACTACGAAAAGGCAGGGCGTGTGAGATTT
>SFQZ01000201.1 GCA_004562915.1 bacterium | reverse complement strand
CTATGAAAAGGACACCCTTGGTCTTGGCTGTATCCTTCCCACTACTAGGGCGGATTAGGGACTTTCACCCGTTAGAAACGTGCGCCGCAAGGCGCACCATGAAAAAATCCCGGAAATATAAGCATTTCCGGGATTTCTGTGTCTCTGTAATTTGTTCTCGAATTATCTCTTGGTGAACCGAAATTAACGTTTGGATAACTCCGAACGCCTATTTTTCGGCTTTTTTGATGCATTTGTAAGTTACGCGGCAGTTACCGCTACTTTCTTTCCCGTTTCCTTAATACTACATCATGCGCATACAATAAAGCAACTAATTCCGGCAGCTTTTAATTTTTTCTCTGTCTTCTCTGCGTTTTTGCGATCTGTATAAGCTCCCGCCTGGACTTTGTAAAGCCCGTTAATCATTCTTACAAATACATCCTTATGCCCGGTCTTTTTGATTTTCTCCGCCATAAGGTCAGCCCCTTCTTTTCTCCTGTATGCTCCCGCCTGGACTCTGTAATACTTCTTGTCCTCTGCTCCCAGGTCGTCGGTATTTGTATTCTTCGTATCGTAGTTGTACAGTTCGTATGTTTCGATAAGCTCAATAAGCTTCTTCGCATATTCCGGGTCTGATGCATACCCAGCAGCAGCTACCGCATTACAAGCTTCTTTGTAATCTGTTTCCCCGATTACCTTCGCATATCTTTTATACTTCTTTAAAAATGCGCTGTGGTCTTTTACGGAATCTTCCCAGGTGTCATAGGCTCTAAACTCTGCATCTACCTGTACTTTCTTTCCGTCTTCGTATTCTGTAGTTTTTCTTGTTAAGGTCTTACCCTTCCAATCCTTTGTAGCCTTAATTCCGAAAAGTGCGTTACCTGTCTTTGTCAACTCTGATTTTCCCCAGGCGCTTTCTAAAATTGCCTGTGCTGTCGTTAAGCTTGCCGCTACTCCGCTGTTCTTCATATCGGCGGACGCAATAGCGCCCACCACTTCAATAAAATTCTTCTGTTCCGCGTTCATGTTCCTTATCCCCCTACACTGCCTGTAAGCTCGATACAGCTACCCAGCTTGTAATATCCTTAAGTCGCGCTTCCTGTACTCCGTTATTTACCTGGATTTTATCTACTGTATGTTTCTTCCCGCCGCGCTGAGCTGCCGGAACTGTCTTACCGCGTGCCGATGATAAGCCACCGTATACCGCGCCGTCTTTAATTGTTACGGTACTTCCTACTGTAATACCTTTGCTTCCCTGGTTTCCGCTGTTCCCGCTTTTCTTAAGCCCGAACTGCTCCGCGATTGCTGTAGCCACTGCTGCCGCGATCTGGTCTTTTTTCGCTGTATAAATCTGCATATCGTCTTTGTCGTCGATAAAGCATACTTCCAGCAGTGCCGAAGACGTACCGCTTGCTTTAGCCTTTGCGATCACTCGCCAGTTTGTCCGCTTTACGCCCCTGTTCTTAAGTCCCAGTGCTGCGATTTTCTCTACAATCTTCGTTTCTACACCTACGGTCTTCTCTGCTGTTGTTACATAGATTTCCGTACCTGTTGTCTTTCCGTCCCCGGTAAGGTCATTTACACAAGAGTTAAAATGTACTTCCAGTACATAGTTATAATCTCCAAAATTTACCTGGCAGCAACCTTTACCCAGGTCTTTAAAAGCGTTTCTGTTTGTCGGGTATAAGTCAACTTGTGCATAGTTCCCCAGTGTTTCCTTTATCTTCTGTACCATTACTACGGTTTCTGTTGCTTCTACTCCAAATTTTGAGCTTGCGCCCGGGTCGCCGTCCCCGTGTCCGCTGATAAGTAAAATCCTCATACAATTACGCCCCCGTTACAATCTTTCTCATAATATCGTTTTCCGTATCCTCTTCCGTAACTGTTACTGTATTGTAAACGTAATCATATAAGCTTGTATTACTTTCCAGCATTTTTCTAAAATCTTCTAACGCCTGGTCTAATAATTTGTCGTACTGTTCTTCCGTGATAAATAGTGTTACGATCGGGAATCTTTCTACCAGCCATTCCCATACCATAGATCGCTTAATACGTCCTGTTTTGCTTTTTAATTCCTTTTCTGCTTCTGTTACCATGTAAAGCAGTGCTACTTTTACTTTTTCAAGCTGCTGCTTCGGTGTCAGCTTCATAAATCTAAGGATTGCATACACGGCAAGCAGTCCCAGGACAAAAAGTATAAAAAAGTATACCCAGTTTTCAAGAATCATTTTTACAGTTTCCATAGTTTCGTACCTCTAAAAATTTTGTATTTCTGTCGGTTCTAACGCTTCGTCTATGATTGTATCTGTTTTATCTTTCATCTTCTGTATGATTCTCTCTTTTGTTTCTTCCGCCTGGTTCTCTTCCCCCAGGTCGATAAGCTTTTTAATCATTCCAAGCTGTATCTTAATTCCATTTTCAAGCTGTACCGCTTTCAGATACCACACTACAGCGGCAGCAAATACGCCGCCAGCCGTCGGAATGATATAGCTAAACACATCGGTAGGCTTTTCGTTCCAGGCGAACACTAAAGCCACTAAGCAAGCACATACAAATAGTACGCCAGTCCACATTACAACCTTTTTCTTAAATTCTTTTTTACTCTTTTTCCTGTTCATGTTTCTGCCAGCCTTCAAGGTCTTTTATACGGTTGTTCTCTACTGATATTTTTTCAAATACTACTTTTGAATCTGCTTCTAATTTGTATACCCTTTCCGCTACGTTGTTGTGTTTATCTAATTTTTTTTCGATATAGTCTAATCTTGTGCGCATTACGCCGTAAATCACGCCGATAGACACGCCATAGACTACAAGCTGTATTAACAGCCCTATCCAAAATTCGT
This sequence comes from bacterium, assembly GCA_004562915.1. Lineage (GTDB taxonomy): Bacteria > Bacillota > Clostridia > Lachnospirales > Lachnospiraceae > Oliverpabstia. The sequence continues at coordinate 923 of SFQZ01000201.1, read as the reverse complement.
TACTCAAAAATACTAACCTTCCTATACAGAAGACATTTTTATTAAGTCTTCCTTTCCTTCTTCTATGTCTTGCATCATCGTTAGTATAATATTGTCTTCTTCCTCTATCGCCCGGTATTGTTCCAGCTCTAACAGTAGTCTTTTATTTACCTCTGTCAAATCTGTAATTACACTGGCTTGTACTTCAATCATTTGTAAAAGATAATCACTCATTTACTTTATCCCTTATCTGCTGTTTCTCTTCTTCCGTAAGGTTTTCGTAGCTCTCTAAAATCTCTTCCAGGTCTTCGCCACGCTGCACCTTAATTTTTACACCGCGTACAATAATTTTAAGTTTCGCGCCCGTCAGCATTAAATAGCACCCCCTAAGATATCCGCCATAGTTTCTACAAGCTCGTCCGTTGTTTCTACCAGTCCGTCGGTTGTCTCTTTGAGATCGTCGTACTTCTCTTCCGCTGTCTTCTCTCCCGCTTTTTCTGCTGCAATTCTCCGGGCTTCCTCAATCCATTTAGCCAGGCTTCCGTTAATACGGGCTTCCAGCTTTGCAGTTTCACGGGTGCAAAACTCAATCAGTGTAAAACGGTAGTGTTTCGGTTTTTCTTCCGTCTCTTCTACTGTCTCTACGTCTGTCTTAAGCTGTACGCGCACACGCCCCGCCTGTCTCCCAACGATAGCCGCCCCGGTCAGTACTTCCTCTTCTGTCTCTACGCCTTCTCTGATTCTTACCGCTTCCATTGCTTATTTTCTCCTTTGCGCTTTTTACGGTATCATCAAAATACTTTACTTTCAGTCCCCAGGAATCCGTATTTTTTATCCAGCCGTAATGTAAGCGCTTAATAACCCACCGTTTAGACAATCTCCTTATTTCATGAGATAATGCTCTCATGGAGTGGAACTTCTATACATTTTCTATGTTGCTTTAC
>SFQZ01000200.1 GCA_004562915.1 bacterium | reverse complement strand
TGGTTTGCACGCGAGCTTCAGTCGGTTCTTGGCTATTCACGTTGGGAGAATTTCACTGTAGCTATAGCCAGAGCAGCCGAATCATGGAAGCAGCACAGTTCTGGAATCCACTCTTGCTTATAGTCTGAACAGCAGAAACACCCCCACACTGGTGGTGGAGATGGGTGTGGGCATGAGAATTACAAAATCTTATTGCACACAACTTGTAAATGGTATTTTTTCTGTTATGAAAGACATGAATATGTGGAGTGGTCCGACAGAATCTGTGTGCACGCCTATGATTGCCCGGGGAGAGGATGCTGTATGCTTTTTGAATGCTCCCATAGCTGGTATTTTCATCAGTCAGGCGAAACACGGAGATTTTTTGCAGGATGGAGATCCTATTGGAATGATTGTGGATCCACTTAAAGGAATCATACTGGAGAGACTCAAAGCTCCCACGGCCGGAATTTTATTTACGATAAGAGAATATCCGGTAGTGGATGAAGGTTCTCTGATAGCCAGAATATTGAAAAGGGCGGGAAGAAAAGATGAGAACGGTAACGATATATGAAAATCACTCACTGTACAGAGATAATTTTAAAGTACAGGGATACGTCTTTGGAACAGGGAAAAAGGCTGTCTGTATCATTGGAAATATGCGCGGAAATGAATATCAGCAGCTGTACTGTTGTTCTCAGCTTGTAAAAAGACTGAAACAGCTGGAAAGTGAAGATAAACTGATTCCTGGATATGAGATTTTAGTAATTCCATCTGCAAATCCTTATTCGATCAATATTGAAAAGCGTTTCTGGCCCATTGACAATACGGACATTAACAGGATGTTTCCCGGGTATGTGAAAGGAGAAACGACACAGAGAATTGCCGGAGGTATTTTTGAAAAAATACAGGAGTATGAGTGTGGGATTCAGTTTGCGTCCAATTATATGCCAGGGGAGTTCATGCCTCATATCAATATTATGAAAACAGGGTTTGAAGATGTTCAGCTTGCGAAAAAATTCGGAATGCCGTATGTGGTGGTCAGAAATACAAGACCTTATGATACAACAACATTAAATTATAATTGGCAGATCTGGAATACCAAGGCATTTAGTTTATATACGACCAGTACAGCACAGATTAATCATGAGAGTGCGCAAAGAGGAGTGGAATCAGTGCTTACTTTTCTGGGACAGTGTGATTATATCCGATATTCCAGAAAGGAACGTTTTTTATCACAGATTATCGACGATCAGGATATGATATCTGTACGTGCTCCCGAAGCAGGACTGTTTGAACCTCTCGTTCATGTAGAACAGGAGGTTCATAAAGGGATGATACTTGCAAAAATTCTGAATCCGGTTGATGGGGAAGAGATAGCACAGATATATGCTCCGGCTGAGGGAATTGTGTTTTTTATGCACAATGAACCTCTGACTTATGGACATACAGCAGTGATCAAACTGATTCCCGTATAAAACAATATCTGTAATCATTTTGAGACAAGGAACAAAAGGTCAGTCACGGCATGCTGGCATGCCTGTGACTGACCTTGGCATCATCATTTTATTAAAAAAGCATAAAAAGCATTGACAAGAAATATTTACCATGTATAATAGTTTAATATTAAACAGTTTGATAAGGGTTCCTTCTGGGAACTCTTTCTTTGAAATACTATTAGCACTCAACAATCGGAAGTGCTGATTAATCCAGAAGGAGGGATTAGATATGCAGGATGAAAAAAATACGGTAAATAGGACACCTGATATATTGAAGCTTTCAAATGAGTTGATGTATCGAAGATATCTTCTTAACAAAGATCAGCTTCGCAGTTTTTTTAAGGAGTTGAGTATTCCGGATTATATTGCACTGCATATTATTCAGGAAACAGAAGAATTTACAGAGATTTATGAAGGGCGGACTTATTTGAAAGATCTTGCAGAAAAAATGCAGATGACAATCCGTCAGACATCAAAACTGGTAGGAAATCTGCGAGACAGAGGTCTTCTCTTGTGGTCACATGACGGCAACGGCAGTGAAGGGACCTATGTCACAATTACAGAATCAGGGAAAAAGCTTTTGAAAAATCAGGAACAGATTTTAAGAGATTATTATGGTAAAGTGATTGAAAAATATGGAAAAGAAAATCTGATACAGCTTCTGCGTCTGGTGAAAGAACTGGAAACCGTGATGAGCAGTGAATTGGAAAGAATGGAGGATGCGTGTGAAGACAGAGATGATGAATGATTATACAGCCAGACTGGAATCGGTGTGCCGTGCAAATGATTCGATTGCTCCCAGGTTATATGATGAATATGGAGTGAATCTGGGCCTTCGTGATGAAAATGGAAATGGTGTGCTTACAGGGCTTACCAATATATCAAAAATAGTTTCTTCCAAAATTGTGGATGAACATAAGATTCCCTGTGAGGGAGAATTGTGGTATCGTGGATATCGAATAGAACGACTACTTGACAGTGTTGGAGATACAAAATTCGGATATGAAAAAATAGCCTATCTTCTTTTGATGGGAGAACTTCCTACATCTGAACAGGAAAAAGAATTTGCTGAACTGATCGGAAAATGCCGAATGCTTCCGACTAACTTCACAAAAGATGTTATCATGAAAGCGCCCAGTGAGGATATTATGAATTCCATGACCAGAAGTATTCTGACACTGGCGTCTTATGATGAGCAGGCAAAGGATACCAGTATACAAAATTCTCTGCGGCAGTGTATTCAGTTAATTGGCGAATTTCCGCTTATTGCCGTGTATGGATACCATGCTTATAATCATTATATTAAAAATGACAGTTTGTATATTCATCATCCGGATTCTTCTTTGTCTACGGCTGAAAATTTGCTTATGATGTTGCGTCCGGATCAGAAGTATACGGAAGTAGAGGCCAAGACGCTGGATACAGCACTGATTCTTCATATGGAACACGGAGGCGGTAACAATTCTACCTTTACAACAAGAGTAGTTACCTCATCCGGTTCGGATACTTATTCTACGATTGCGGCAGCTATGTCATCTTTGAAAGGTCCGAAGCATGGAGGCGCCAATATAAAAGTTATGGAGATGATGGAAGATATCCGGAATCATGTCAGTGATTATAGTGACAGAGATGAAATAGCGGCATATCTTTCAAAAATATTGGATAAAGAGGTATTTGATGGTAAAGGTCTGATTTATGGGATGGGACATGCCGTATATTCTCTTTCCGACCCCAGAGAAAGGGTATTTAAACATTATGTGGAAAAGCTGGCAATGGAAAAGGGAAGAGAAGAAGATATGCAGCTGTATCAAAATATTGAGGAGCTGGCACCACAGCTTATTGCAGAAAAGCGTCATATATTCAAAGGTGTCAGCCCCAATATTGATTTTTACAGTGGCTTTGTTTATGAATTGCTGGGAATTCCCCAGGAACTTTATACGGCAATGTTTGCAGTAGCCAGGATCGTTGGATGGAGTGCACATCGCATTGAAGAATTGATCTGCACGGATAAAATTATCCGTCCGGCCTATAAAAGTGTAATGGAAGAAAAATAAACAGATATGGAATGAGGAGAGAGTATTATGTGGATCAAATATCTTTCAGGTCCAATAATTCAAGACTGGCAAAGGCAGTTGGAAATAATAATTGAAAAAGTATTGGAAAAACAAAGAAACACGAGCAACACAGGAGCGTTGAAAAAAAGTGTGTCAAGCATTTTTGAAAATGTCCCAAAATAAGTGAAACATTAGCCCCGTCAATTCGGGGCTGTTTTACTTTGGGAATCCTACTCGGTGATGAT
>SFQZ01000199.1 GCA_004562915.1 bacterium | reverse complement strand
ACAAAAAGTGGTCGGATATAATTGATATATCTGCCTTCTTCAATCGGACTTTCCTCTTCTCCATACATCCAGCCCGGATAATCAAGCTCTCTCTGAACATCCGCATGTGTCAGCAGAAAATTTTTAGGATCCTCATTCAATAAGCGGATATCTAATTCATCTCTGAAGAAATTCCATGGAAGTGGCACTTTCACGCCAAACTTCTCGTCCCACTGTTCTCTTGTAAAATTATCCCGATTCATAATCTCTCCGGTTTCCTCGTCTGGGAATTTAAAATTTCTGCTATAGGCAAGCTCCCTGCCCTGCACATATCTCGAGATCTTATGAATCATCCCATCTGTGCAGCATGCGATCACAACCGCATCCATTGCATGATGTCTGTCAGTCGAACGGTCTTTCTGCATCAGTCCCCAGCGTTTTCTGAGGTAAGATGTCACTGCTCCATTGACTGCCCACACCTGCTTTTTCTTTTCCGGATGATTGAATGGTTCCAGTTCCAGATTCTGGCGGATCATATTATAAACTACTCTTGTAATATGCTTGGTATCATTTAAGTTTCTCTCCTTAAACTCTTTGCGTTCTTCCTCTGTGAAATTCTTCTTCAGTAATTTCTGCTGTTTCTTATAGTCCCGGACAAGTAACCGGACTCTCGCTTCGTAATCTTCCCAGCGTTTTTCATCCGCCCCGAAGTATTCATATGGGGTACGATTCCCTTTCTGCCGGTTTTCCTGTGCAGTCACAAGCACCTTATTCCGGTAACTGTCGTCAAATGTGATACTGTACGGAAGAATATGGTCAATATCATACCCTCCATCAAATAATTCCTCCAATGGGATTTTCTTGCCGGAATACAGACAGTAACCTCCCTGATCATTCCACAAACGATATTTTAAAATATCCTGTCCGGTCGGGTTCTGTTTTCCTAATTCGATGATCTGCTGCTTTGCACGCTCATTCTCCTGCTGACGCTTTTTCATCTCTTTTTCCAGATTCGTGCGATCCTGAAAGTTCTTTGACATCTCTCTTGCCAGCTCAATATTGACCGCCTGCGGACTTCCATATTTCTGGATGATTGCATTGATGACTTTGATTGTCTGCGATACGGAGCGTTTTACAACCGGGTTTGTGATATCATTTACGATAGCATTGATTTCTTCCCCTTTTAATAAGTGCTTTTTGTTGCCATCATTCAACGCACGGAAATCATAACCTGCTGCTTCACAGGCTTTATCATAAATCAAACCATCTTCTAAATATGGCTGTATCTTTCTCATTGCCTTGAGCGATACTCTCTGATACTTTGCTGGGGAAAGATACAGCAATCCTTCGATTTCTTCTCCTGATAGACCTAATTCTTTTAAACGGCTACTTCTGCTGTCATCATTCTTATAAGCAGTCAGTATCTCACCGATCCGGTCAAATAAGTCTGCCTTCTCTCCAACAGGCATTTCCTCTGTTCGGTCTTTCAGGCATTTGGAATACTCATAAGTCCACGGCATACCTGCAAATTTTGCTTTCTCGGTATCGCGGACTCTCTCTTCTTCCGTCTCTCCCTCTTTCTTTACACTGTAATTTAAGCTATTGAATCTCAAAGATGGATCAATATTTAATTTTTTTCTTATCGATAAATACTTCAACTCTTTGCTTGAAAGTAAAAGATCAATTATAGTCTTTCTTTCCTCTTCTGAAAAAAATCTGCCAGTTCCAAACTCATCGATCAGCTTCGTATGATTTATTTTCTGCAAAGCGACAAACAATTCCGCTGTATAGGTCGCCTTCGGTGCCCGGTATTCGTCTTTTTCAAACGTACATTTTCCAACACGGTCGCCGAATCCTTCCATCGCATATGGGCTTGGCTTTCCATCTGGCTGCAATCCAGGTCCCATATCAAAGGAACGCTGGCTCGTCATAATCTCCACATACGCATTTTCCAATTCTTCAGCTGCCTTCTCATTTCCAAGTGCCCGCTGTGCAGCAAAAATAGCATGCACTTCCTCTACCAGCATTGACCGCAAAATGGTGTGCTTGTAATCATCCGGACGATTCCTTGGTGTCAGCACATATCCTTTTTCATTCCAGAGGCACTCCGTATGAAAAGCTTCATCCAGATACAGCATCTCCCCAACCGTGCGATAGCCTTTTTCCTGCATAATCTTCTGGTTCTCTGTCGTTGCCGTTAATACTGCTCCGCCCTCTTTTTCCTTCGTCTCAGCCTTTCTGGTCGAGCGGAAACCGCGGTGCTTTGCAATATGGATCAGCACCTGTGCCAGTTCTTCGTCTTTCAACTTACGATCTAATCCCTCATATCGCAACTGATAGACATCCGGAAGATTTCCCTTATAATAGCGCTCCATAAAGGAATCCATCTCGATCAATCCATTTTTCTGTAATAAAAACTTAATCCGCTCTAATCTGTGTCTTCTCCGTCTCAATCTTCTGCGGGTTGTTCTTGCATCCCGTCTGGGAGCTGCTAACGCATCACCATTTTTTGGATTCTCTGCCACATCAAAAATTCTTACCCCGAGATCTGTGATCCGTACCGGTTCATCCTGGCTGTTATTCTGTAAAACTGCCCATCCCACCGATGTGATTCCGATGTCTAATCCGATTCTGTACTGATATTTTTCCTCCATAATAAGTAACCCTTCCTTTCCATGTTCTGTATTCATCAACTACAGACATAACGTTACATGTAAAAATGTTTTTGCACTTCCGTTCTACATTGAACCTCTTTCGGGACAATGCCATTTATTTCATACGCTTGAATAAATACGGGTAAAAGATAATCCCATTCCGAAGAATGGGATTAGAGCTTTTAGGTTTACTACCTTATTGTAGTAACCGGTTATTATTTGGTATGTTGTAATTCCCTTTTATACTAATCCTTTTTCCGACATTTGTAAATACTTTTTTCTATTTTTTGACAATATTTTTCATTTTAAATCTGAATTCTCACGGTTTCATCTTCATTTTCCGGAATAACGTTCATTTTCCCTGCACCATATCTTGTCATCAGTGCCATCAAATTTGCTGTTCTGTTATCATGAAACTTGTCATCCGGATCTGCCTTTCGTATGATAAGCTGTTCGTATAGTTCTTCCACACCGCCGCGGACATAATCATTGAACATCTTTTTATACTGCTCGAATTCTTCCTTCGTCTGCGCCCCACGAAAAGCTTTTTTCACACACTCTTCATCTGTCAGTGTTCCTCTGTAATTCAGCATGATCATCATCTGTAATATAAAATCCAGATTTTCCTTTTCTTTCAACATCTGTTCCGGGAAAATACTGCTTGTCTCAAATGGCGAATAATCTTCCTCTGCCTTTCTGTCTACACGAAACCCAACAACAGCTGCCGCCACATACAGATCGATCAGCCGCTTAAAATAAGTACGTTCTGTATCATCTCTCACCCACAATTCCTGTGCCATCTTCGCATGCTTGCCTTTAAATTCAAACTCTTTCTTAAAAAACTCAAAATCAGCCATTTAAAGTTCCTCCATTTTTCTGATCGATGCGAAAGCTTCCTCAGCTTTTTTATCAATACAGTAAGCCGCACCTACATAAGAATCTAAACCTGTATATTTCCAGTCTTTTTTCAGCATAAAAAGGATCACCTGCTCCGAGACTTCCGGTAATACACCTGCGATCAGTTTGATATTTTCATCTCCCAGTTTTGAAAAAGGACCATCCAACACGATAGGCAGCGTATCTCCTTCAAGTTCACTGACTCCAAGCTTTTCCGCCTTTTTCTGTCTGCTGTACTCCATAACAGTCACAATAA
>SFQZ01000052.1 GCA_004562915.1 bacterium | reverse complement strand
CGTACTTCTTTTACTGCCATCATTGCACAGTTATCTTCCGATTCCTCTGTAGATGCTCCCAGATGCGGAGTAACCAGTGTATTTTTGGCACCTGCCACTGTAGGATTGGCAAAATCGGTCACATATTTCTTTACCTTTCCACTTTCCAGTGCTTCTACCAGAGCATTTTCATCAACCAGAAGATCTCTTGAAAAATTCAGAAGTACCACACCGTCTTTCATAGACGCAATACTTTCACGGCTGATCATTCCCTTTGTACTTTCAAGAAGCGGTACATGGAGGGTAATATAATCACAGTCACGGAATATTTCTTCTACATTGCTGATATGTTTGATTTCTCTGGAAAGTTTCCATGCAGTATCAATAGAAATATAGGGATCATAGCCATATACATCCATTCCAAGGTAGATTGCTGTATTGGCTACCATGGCTCCGATTGCTCCCAGACCAATTACACCAAGACGTTTTCCCTTGATCTCACAGCCGGCAAACTGTTTTTTCTGTTTTTCAGCCAATTTTCCGATATTTTCGTTTTCTTTTTGCTGCTCGATCCACTCAATACCACCCACGATGTCACGGGATGCCAGAAGCATTCCGGCAATTACCATCTCTTTTACGCCATTGGCGTTTGCACCTGGAGTATTGAATACTACAATACCTTTTTCAGCGCATATGTTCAGTGGGATATTATTTACCCCGGCACCTGCTCTTGCAACGGTCTTTACATTGGACGGAATCTCCATATCATGCATAGAAGCACTTCTCACAAGAATCGCATCTGCCTGATTGATATCATCTGTAACCTGATAATTAGATGTAAGACGTTCCAGTCCCACATTTGAAATTGGATTTAAGCATTTATACTGAAACATTTTACAGATTCTCCTTTTCGAATTTTCTCATAAAGTCTACAAGAGCTTCCACACCCTCGATCGGCATAGCATTGTAAATGCTTGCTCTCATTCCGCCAACGGAGCGATGTCCCTTCAGGTTTTCCAGCCCTGCTTCTTTTGCTTCTTTTACAAATTTAGCATCCAGGTCTGCATTTCCTGTAACAAACGGTACATTCATGAGAGAACGGGAATCTTTTTCTACGGTTCCGTGGAATAATTTGCTCTCATCCAGGAAATCGTACAGAATTTTTGCTTTCTTTTCATTTTTCTCTTTCATGGCTTCCAGTCCACCCTGTTTTTTCAGCCATTTAAATACTTTTCCACAGATATAGATGCAGTAACAGTTCGGTGTATTATACAAAGAATTAGCATCTGCATGTGTCTTGTACTTCATCATAGTTGGAGTTCCCGGAAGGACATCATCCGTGATCAAATCTTCTCTCACAATAGCAATTACCATTCCGGCAGGTCCGATATTTTTCTGAACACCGCCATAAATAATGGCATATTTACTTACGTCTACCGGTTCAGACAAAAAACAGGATGATACATCTGCCACCAGATCTTTTCCCTTGGTGTTCGGCAATGTTTTGTATTTGGTTCCATAAATCGTATTATTTTCACAGATATATACGTAATCTGCATCCTCACTGATCGGAAGATCTGAACAATCCGGAATATAAGAAAATGTTTTATCTTCGGAAGAAGCTATCTTATTGGCTTTTCCATATTTCTGTGCTTCCTGCCATGCTTTTTTCGCCCACTGACCGGTCACGATATAATCTGCCACTTTATTCTTCATCAGATTCATGGGAATCATGGCAAACTGCAGGGATGCACCTCCCTGTAAAAACAATACTTTATAATTATCCGGTATATTCATCAAATCTCTGAGGTCTTTTTCAGCTTCCTGGATAATCTGATCAAATGCCTTGGATCTGTGACTCATCTCCATTACAGACATTCCGGTACTATTGTAATCCATCATCTCTGCCTGTGCTTCACGAAGTACTTCTTCCGGCAGTACAGCAGGACCTGCTGAAAAATTATAAACTCTACTCACAATTTTCATCCTCCCTTTTTATGATATCCAATTTACTGCCCAGTTGTCACTGTTCAGTTGTGAAACTCCCCATTCTTTCGGATGGGGAGTTTCACATATTCCATATCACTCTATCACTTTACTATGGTAGTATACCGACTACTATACACTTATGACAAAATTTTGTCAATCCTTTTTCTGCAGATCATCTTCATCAAATACATCTTCAATCGGAGCACCTGCAGGCACCATCGGAAATACTTTATCATCACAGTCAATCTGACAGTCAATGACTACGGTAGTATTCAGTTCAATTGCCTTTTCAATAGCAGGACCTACTTCTTCCTTCTTTGTCACACGGATACTTATCTTCCAGCATAGTGTTGGAATATCTGTGTCCGTAAAACAGTGTCTGCCACTGACGTACCATACCCAGTACATGGTTATTGATAACGATCTCAATCAAAGGCAAATTGTTTCTTGCTGCTGTTGCGACCTCATTCATGTTCATACGGAAACAACCGTCACCTGCCACATTCACAACAACTTTATCCGGACATCCGAATCTGGCACCGATCGCAGCTCCCAGTCCATATCCCATAGTACCCAGTCCACCGGAAGTAAGAAGAGTACGCGGCCTCTTAAATTTGTAGTACTGTGCTGCCCACATCTGATGCTGCCCAACATCTGTTACAACAATCGCATCTCCCTTTGTCACACGGTACAGTTCTTCGATCACGTAGGGACCGGTAAGTCCATCCGGATTGTATCTGAGAGGGAATTTTTCTTTCATCTCCTCAATTTCTTTCACCCAGGCATCATGATTCTTCGGATGTATTTTTTTATTCAGTTCATGGAGAACTTCTTTTACATCCCCTATAATGCTGCAGTCAACCTGTACATTTTTGTTAATCTCAGCTGCGTCAACGTCAATCTGAACGATTTTTGCATTTTTGGCAAATTTAGATGCATTTCCTGTAACACGGTCAGAAAATCTTGCACCAATTGTAATCAGAAGATCACATTTTGTAACACCAAGGTTCGATGTTTTAGTTCCATGCATACCCAGCATACCTGTATAGAGCTCGTCTTCTCCGGAAAATGCACCTTTACCCATCAGAGAATCTGTAACCGGTGCATTGATCGTGTGAACAAACTCAGCCAGTTCATCCTGTGCTCCGGATATAACAGCACCGCCGCCAACGAAAATAAATGGTTTTGATGCCTGATTGATCATCTCTACAGCCTGATCAATATCTGCCTCCCGCATCTCCGATGTATATGGCGGAATGAAATCCGGCTCTTTATATGTATATTCTGTTTTCAGCGCGGTTACATCTTTTGTAATATCCACCAGCACCGGTCCCGGTCTTCCACTTTTTGCAATGGTAAACGCTCTTCGGATCGTATCTGCAAGTTGAGTAACGTCTTTTACAATGATACTGTGCTTTGTGATCGGCATTACCACACCGGCAATATCAATTTCCTGAAAACTGTCTTTTCCAAGCAGGCTGGTTCCTACATTCGCCGTAATTGCAACAATCGGAATAGAATCCATATATGCAGTAGCAATACCTGTTACCAGATTCGTTGCTCCCGGACCGGAAGTAGCAAGACAAACACCTACTTTTCCCGTTGCACGGGCATAACCATCTGCTGCATGAGAAGCTCCCTGTTCGTGAGAAGTCAGAACATGATGGATCTCATCGCTGTGTTTATATAATTCGTCATAAATATTCAGGATCGTTCCTCCCGGATAACCAAAGACCGTATCCACACCCTGTTCCTTCAGACATTCAATTACAATCTCTGCACCTGTTAACTGCATCACATCTTCCTCCTTTTTCAATTCTTTGGTATTTCAAGAATGGCTCCGCGGTTTCCGCTGGTCACCATGGAAGCATAACGTGCCAGATAACCTGTCGTAACCTTAGGCTCACGTGGCTGCCAGTTAGCTCTTCTCTTTTCAAGTTCTTCTTCTGATACAAGAAGTTCCAGTTTTGTTTCCGGAATATTGATACGGATCCGATCTCCTTCTTCTACCAATGCAATCGGTCCGCCTACAGCTGCTTCCGGTGATACATGCCCGATCGATGCTCCTCTGGATGCTCCTGAGAATCGTCCGTCAGTAATCAGAGCTACCGAAGATCCCAGTCCCATACCTGCAATAGCAGAGGTCGGATTGAGCATTTCTCTCATACCCGGTCCGCCTTTTGGTCCTTCATAACGAATAACAACCACATCACCTGCAACGATTTTTCCACCTTTGATTGCATCGATGGCATCTTCCTCACATTCAAAGACTCTTGCCGGTCCTTCATGAACCATCATTTCCGCACAGACTGCGCTTCGTTTTACAACACCGCCGTCCGGAGCCAGATTTCCGGTAAGAACTGCAAGTCCTCCTGTCTGGCTGTACGGATTATCAATCGTACGGATGACTTCAGGATTGCGGTTTACACAATTTTTAATATTCTCTCCAACTGTTTTTCCTGTAACCGTCATACAGTCCAGATTCAGCAGATTCTTTTTGGAAAGCTCATTCATAACCGCATAGACACCGCCTGCTTCATTCAGATCTTCCATATAAGTCGGACCTGCCGGTGCCAGATGGCAGAGATTCGGAGTCTTTTCGCTGATCTCATTTGCAAAAGTAATATCAAAATCAAAACCAATCTCGTGAGCGATTGCCGGAAGATGGAGCATACTGTTTGTAGAACATCCCAGAGCCATATCAACAGTCAGTGCATTCAAAATCGCTTCTTTTGTCATAATATCTCTCGGACGGATATTACGTCTGTACATTTCCATAACCTGCATACCGGCATGCTTTGCCAGTTTGATTCTCTCAGAATATACTGCCGGAATGGTTCCGTTTCCGCTAAGTCCCATTCCCAGAACTTCTGTCAGACAGTTCATACTGTTTGCTGTATACATACCGGAACAGGAACCGCAGGTCGGACATACTTTATTTTCAAATTCTTCCACATCTTCTTCTGTCATAGTCCCCGCAGCATAAGAGCCGACTGCTTCAAACATACTGGACAGGCTACGTTTCTGTCCATGTACATGACCAGCCAGCATCGGACCACCGCTTACAAAAACAGTAGGTACATTCAGTCTTGCTGCCGCCATCAGAAGTCCCGGAACATTTTTGTCACAATTTGGAACCATAACCAGTGCATCAAACTGATGTGCAATTGCCATACATTCTGTAGAATCAGCAATCAAATCACGGGTAACCAGTGAATATTTCATACCAACATGTCCCATGGCAATACCGTCACAGACTGCAATTGCCGGAAATACGACCGGTGTACCCCCTGCCATGGCAACACCCTGTTTTACTGCATTTACAATCTTATCCAGGTTCATATGCCCCGGAACGATTTCATTATAAGAACTTACAATACCTACCAGCGGACGCTCCATCTCTTCTTTTGTCATGCCCAATGCATTAAACAGAGAGCGGTGTGGTGCCTGCTGCATCCCCTTTTTCACTGCATCACTTTTCATAATAATCTTCCTTTCATTGCCTCATACTTTATAAGTATCTATATATTCAGACAGAATTACTGCTGTCCGATATTTTCACATATCAACGGATTCGCTCCGCAATCAGATCACCCATTTGCACAGTTCCTACTTTCGTGCATCCTTCTGACATAATGTCTACCGTGCGGTATCCTTCTTTCAAAACTTCCTGAACCGCTGCTTCTACTGCATCTGCTTCTTTATCCAGATTCAGAGAGAAACGAAGCATCATAGCTGCCGACAGAATCGTCGCAATCGGATTGGCAATTCCTTTTCCTGCAATATCAGGTGCTGAACCATGACTAGGCTCATACAGACCAAAACTGGTCTCATTCAGGCTGGCAGAAGAAAGCATTCCTATGGAACCGGTAACCATACTTGCCTCATCAGAAAGAATATCTCCAAACATATTTTCCGTAAGAATCACATCAAACTGTCCTGGATTATGTACAATCTGCATTGCACAATTATCGACCAGCATATGTTCCAGTGTGATATCCGGATAGTCTTTGGCCACTTCCTCCACAACTTTTCTCCAGAGACGGGAAGAATCCAGCACATTTGCTTTATCAACACTTGTAACTTTCTTTCTTCTCTTTCCTGCGATTTCAAATGCTTTTACGGCAATTCTGCGAATTTCCTTTTCATTATAAGACAGAGTATCCACTGCTGTAGTCACACCATCAATTTCCTCTGTTTTCCGTTCTCCAAAATAAAGGCCGCCTGTCAGTTCGCGAACAATGATCATGTCAAATCCATCCCCGATTCTGTCTTCTTTCAGCGGACATGCTGCTTTCAGCTCATCATACAGATAAGCCGGGCGCAGATTGGCAAAAAGATTCAGTGCTTTTCTGATTGCAAGAAGACCGGCTTCCGGACGTTTGGAAGGTTCCAGCTGATACCATGGAGAAGTCTTTGCATCACCACCGATGGAACCCATCAGAACTGCGTCACAGGATTTTGCATCTGCCACTGCTTCCTCTGTAAGAGGTACTCCATGTACATCAATGGAAGCTCCGCCAAGAAGCACATTTTTATAAGTAAAGCTGTGACTATATATCTCACAGACTTTATCCAGTATTTTTTTTGCTTCGGTCACGATCTCCGGACCGATACCATCTCCGTGAATTAACGCTATATTGTAATTCATCTTTCTTTCATCCTCTCTCTGTAAAAATACGTCATATACAGAATATCATAATCTATTTTTTTCTGTTTTTCAAGAACAAGTGTATTGAAAAGGCTTCTTCATCTGCCTTTTTTGTGCTATTTTTCTCTGTTCTGGAATATTTCACACTGTTTCGCACAGCCAGTTGGGGTCGCAGCACAGCCGCCAAGGGCAGTTTCCCGAAGTTCAAACGGGATCCTGCGGCCTACCCGGTACATGGTTTCTACCATCTCATCAAAGGGAATCAACTGTTTTACACCACTCAATGAAATTTCCGCACAGGTAAGGGCATTGGACACCCCAATGGCATTTCGGCTCTGGCATGGAGCTTCCACCAGTCCGGCTATGGGATCGCATACCAGTCCCAGAAGATTGGCAAGAGCCGTAGAAGCTGCGTCCAAACACTGAGCCGGAGTTCCTCCAAACAATTCCACAGAAGCTGCCGCAGCCATGGCAGAAGCAGCCCCCACCTCGGCCTGGCAGCCGGCCTCCGCTCCGGCCACCGAAGCATTTCTCATCATCAGATACCCCACAGCTCCGGCTGTATACTGTGCATTTAAGATTTCACCATCTGTGAAATCATAGACTTCCTGAAGAGCCAGCAAAAGTCCGGGCACAACACCTGACGAACCTGCTGTTGGTGCCGCCACAATAAGCCCCATGGATGCATTTAATTCCAGAACTGCCATCGAATGGGCAATAGCCCGTGAGAGTACTTCACCACAAATCGCTTTTCCCTCCCGTCGATGGTCTCGAACTTTCTTTGCCTCACCACCGATCAGACCTCCCACAGATTTTACCGGCTGCTCCAAAGACTCATGAACAGAATTTTTCATGATATCCAGCGCTTTTTTCATTTTCCGGTCACATTCTTCCCTGGTAATTTCTTTTAAAAACTGCTCTCTTCTCCTCATAACTTCAGAAATAGGCAGTTTTTCTCTGTCACATATTTCCAGCAATGATCTTCCACTGTTAAAATCCATCCTGTACCTCCTGACTAAAATTAAATCTGTATCAGAATCAAATCTTCTACATTTGGATTTTTTCTGATATGTGCCAGAACTTCCTCTGGAATCATCTCATCAGATTCCACGATTGTATAGGCTCTTGCACCCTTTTCCTCACGAAAGAGACGCATAAATGCTATATTTGCATTTACCTGGCTGAGACAGGTGGTTATATGCGCAACTACCCCCGGTTTATCATTCTGTATCACTACCAAAGTGCTGTATTCACCGGTAAACTCCACATTCACTCCATTCATTCTGACAATTTTTATCTTGCCTCCACCTACGGATACTCCGCGAACTGTCATCACGGAACCATCTATTCCTGTCATGCAGATATCTACAGTATTGGGATGCACCTCGTCTTCAACCGTATTTTTTTCAAAATGATACTTCAGTCCTCTTTCTTGCGCAATCTGAAAAGAATCACGAATTCTAAGATCATCCGTATCAAACCCCATGATCCCTCCGACCAGCGCCCGGTCCGTTCCATGTCCCCGATATGTTTTGGCAAATGATCCATAGAGTGTAAATACAACTTCTTTAATTTCTTTTTGAAACAGTTTCTGTGCCATCAGCGCGACACTGGCTGCACCGGCAGTATGAGAACTGGAGGGTCCTACCATATTGGGACCAATTACATCAAACACACTGATCAATGACATATTTTTTCCTCACCAAAAAATCTTTTACAAGAAATAAGTAACGCCAGAGCGCACTTGAATTATTATTACGACAAAAAAGCCATCGCATTAGTATGCGACAGCTTTTCTTTTCTTATGCATTTGCATCTGCTGCTTTTTCCACTTCAGCGATCGCTGCTTTTCTCATAGGAATTCTACAGTTTTTGTTATTACCAAACTCAACAATCACATCTTCATCTGTGATATCGATAACAACACCGTAAAAACCTCCTGTGGTCACTACCGCATCACCAACTTCCATATCAGAAAGCATGGCAGCAACTCTCTTCTGCTCTTTCTTCTGCGGACGGATCATCAGGAAATACATCAAACCGAAAAGTACAACCATCCAGATTACCATGGTAATCATGCTGCCGGCACCTGCCGCTGCTTCAGCCGTCATCACTACTGACATTTATCATTCCTCCTGAATATCGTTTTGTCCTTTTGGACACTGTTATAATAATATACAAAAACAACGCATACTGCAAGGTTTTTTTCAAAATTCATCAAACAATCATATTTTTTTATCATTTTCCAGAAAACCTTCCAGTTTCCTGTGCTTATATTCCTGATATCTGCCCTGTTCAATGGCTTCCCGAATCTCTTCCATCATGGTATTATAAAAGTACAGATTATGAAGAACGCAAAGACGCATACCCAGCATTTCTTTTGCTTTCAGCAAATGACGGATATAGGCTCTGCTGTAATGACGACAGGCAGGACACTGACATCCTTCCTCAATCGGTCGGTCATCCATCTCATATTTTGCATTAAACAGATTTCTCTTACCCTGATTCGTATATACGTGTCCATGACGGCCGTTTCTGCTGGGGTATACACAGTCAAAAAAATCCACTCCCCGATCTACCGCTTCCAAAATATTGGCCGGTGTACCTACTCCCATCAGATAGGTCGGTTTTTCAAGCGGCAGGTAAGGTACCGTCTCATCCAGAATATGGTACATCTCCTCATGAGATTCTCCTACCGCAAGTCCTCCTATGGCATATCCATCCAGATCCATCTCACTGATGGCTTTAGCATGGTCAATTCGGATATCATCAAAAATCGCACCCTGGTTGATACCAAACAGAAGTTGATTTTTATTGATCGTATCTTCCAGACTGTTCAGTCTTGCCATTTCTGTCTTGCATCGTGCAAGCCAGCGGGTGGTTCTCGCCACCGACTGCTCCACATAGCTTCTCTCCGCCACACTGGAAGGACATTCATCAAAAGCCATGGCAATGGTAGAAGCAAGATTGGACTGAATCTGCATACTCTCCTCCGGACCCATAAAGATTTTTCTTCCGTCAATATGAGAGTTAAAATATACACCCTCTTCTTTGATTTTTCTGAGTTTTGCCAGAGAAAACACCTGAAACCCTCCGGAATCTGTCAGAATCGGACGATCCCAGTTCATAAACTTATGAAGTCCACCCATTTTTTTAATCAGCTGATCACCCGGACGTACGTGAAGATGATACGTATTGGATAATTCCACCTGCGTTTTTATCTCATGAAGATCTGTAGTTGCCACCGCCCCCTTTATAGCCGCCACAGTTCCCACATTCATAAATACCGGAGTCTGAATCGTGCCGTGAACCGTTTGAAATTCCGCACGCTTCGCTCTCCCATCTCTTGCAATAATTTTATACATCTGAACACCTTTCTTTTGCTTTGATATCTAAATCAATTTTTACACATGAACAATAGTATATCGTTTCAAAAAATCTTTTTCAATAGAAATAAGGGGATATTTCATAATTATTTTATTTTTTTTACGAAATAATCTATTTTTTCAACATTGCCATCTGTCAGCAATTGTCGTATAATCGAAACGACCGGGGTTACCGGGAACTTCTTATTTTTATAGTGTACTGTTACTCATAAGAGATATTTATTTTTAGTAAAGGAGGTGGCAGTTATTACTGCTGCAGGAAACACAAATCATACATATACATTGGGGATCGATATCGGTTCCACAACGGTTAAGATTGCAATCTTAAATGAAGCCCATGAGCTTCTTTTTGCTGATTATGAGCGTCATTTTGCCAATATTCAGGAAACCCTGGCGGATCTTCTCGGAAAAGCAGAAAAACAGCTGGGTGAGCTGACCGTTCATCCCGTGATCACCGGTTCCGGCGGGTTGGCGCTTGCCAATCATCTGGAGGTACCCTTTGTTCAGGAGGTTATTGCCGTATCTTCCTCTCTTCAGGAATTTGCCCCACAGACAGATGTGGCCATCGAGCTTGGCGGTGAGGATGCAAAAATTATTTATTTTGAAGGGGGTAACATCGAACAGCGAATGAACGGCATCTGCGCCGGTGGTACCGGTTCTTTTATCGACCAGATGGCTTCACTTCTTCAGACAGATGCTGCCGGATTAAATGAATACGCCAAAAACTACAAAGCACTGTATCCGATCGCAGCTCGCTGCGGTGTATTTGCCAAATCAGATATTCAGCCTCTGATCAATGAAGGCGCAACAAAAGAAGACCTTTCAGCCTCCATTTTCCAGGCTGTTGTCAATCAGACCATAAGTGGACTTGCCTGCGGAAAACCGATTCGCGGTCACATTGCATTTCTTGGAGGACCTCTTCATTTTCTTTCTGAATTGAAGCAGGCTTTTATCCGTACTTTAAAACTCGACGAGGAACACACGATTGTTCCTGAAAATTCTCACCTTTTTGCTGCAATCGGTTCTGCATTGAATGCAAAAGAAGACGTTACAGTTTCACTGACTGAGATGAAAGACAGACTGACCAATTCTGTCAAACTGGAGTTTGAGGTTGCCCGTATGGAGCCCCTCTTCGCTTCTCAGGATGACTATGATGCTTTCAATGAAAGACAGAGTCAATATAATGTGGCAACTGCTGATCTGGATACTTACGAAGGAAACTGTTTCCTGGGTATTGATGCCGGTTCTACAACCACAAAGGCTGCTCTCGTGGGAGAAGACGGTTCTCTTTTATATTCTTTTTACAGCAACAACAACGGGAGTCCTCTGGCTACAACGATCCGTGCCATACAGGATATTTACAGCAAACTTCCTGATACCGCACGTATCGCCTACTCCTGTTCCACCGGGTACGGTGAGGCGCTGATCAAAGCCGCTCTTCTTCTGGATGAGGGAGAGGTTGAGACCGTTTCTCATTATTATGCAGCTGCATTTTTCAATCCTGATGTAGACTGCATTCTTGACATCGGCGGCCAGGATATGAAATGTATCAAAATCAAGAATCACACCGTTGACAGTGTTCAGCTGAACGAAGCCTGCTCCTCCGGCTGCGGTTCTTTCATTGAAACTTTTGCTAAATCCCTGAATTACAGCGTACAGGATTTTGCTAAAGCTGCATTATTTGCTGAAAATCCGATTGATCTGGGTACCCGATGCACCGTATTTATGAATTCCAAGGTAAAACAGGCCCAGAAAGAGGGTGCATCTGTTGCCGATATTTCTGCCGGTCTGGCTTATTCCGTTATTAAAAATGCACTGTACAAGGTTATTAAGGTTTCCGACGCTTCCGAACTCGGAAAACAGATCGTTGTTCAGGGCGGTACTTTCTATAATGACGCCGTACTCCGAAGCTTTGAAAGAATCGCCAACTGTGAAGCGATCCGACCGGATATCGCAGGTATCATGGGAGCCTTCGGGGCAGCTTTGATTGCCAGAGAGCGTTATGAAGACGGAAAAGAAACAACCATGCTCCCCATTGAAAAAATTAACGAACTGAAATACACCACCAGCATGGCAAACTGCAAGGGATGTACCAACTCCTGCCGTCTGACCATCAACCGTTTCTCCGGCGGCCGCCAGTATATCAGTGGAAACCGTTGTGAACGCGGTATCGGAAAGCAGAAAAATAAAGACAACATTCCGAATTTGTTTGATTATAAATATAAAAAGATATTTGGTTACACTCCTTTGGAAGCTGATGAGGCTGTCCGTGGACAAGTAGGTATTCCCCGAGTACTGAATATGTTCGAGAACTATCCGTTCTGGTTTACGTTCTTTACAAAGCTGAAGTATCAGGTGGTACTCTCCCCGACTTCTACCCGGAAAATCTATGAACTGGGTATCGAATCCATCCCCAGTGAGTCCGAATGTTATCCGGCCAAACTGGCACACGGTCATGTGACCTGGCTGTTAAAACAGGGGATCAAATTCATTTTTTATCCCTGTATTCCTTATGAGCGTACGGAATTCCCCGATGCAGTGAACCATTACAACTGCCCGATCGTTACTTCCTATGCGGAAAACATAAAAAATAATGTGGACGAACTGAATGATCCGTCCATCACATTTAAAAATCCGTTCCTGGCACTCACCAGTGAGGAGACAGCCACCAGCCGACTGATTGAAGAATTTTCCGATATCCCGAAAGAAGAAGTCGCTGCTGCTGCTCATGCTGCCTGGGTCGAAATGGAACACATGAGAAATGATATCCGCCGCAAAGGAGAAGAAACTCTCAAGTATATGGAAGAGACTGGAAGAAGAGGTATCGTCCTTGCCGGCCGTCCCTACCATATTGACCCGGAAATCCACCATGGGATTCCGGAGATGATCAACTCCTATGGAATCGCCGTACTGACTGAAGATGCGGTCTCCCATCTGGCACCTCTGGAGCGGCCACTTCGTGTCAATGACCAGTGGATGTATCATACCCGATTGTATGCTGCTGCGAACTTTGTAAAAGAAAGAGAGGATCTGGATCTGATCCAGTTAAACTCTTTCGGCTGCGGTCTGGATGCTGTTACAACCGATGAAGTTCAGGAAATTCTGTCAGACAGCGGTAAAATCTATACCTGTCTGAAAATTGATGAGGTAAACAATCTGGGAGCTGCCAGAATCCGTGTGCGTTCTCTGATTGCCGCTATCCGCACCAGAGAAAAAATGAAAGAAAAACGTACAATTCATCCGTCCTCAATTGAAAAAGTATCTTTTACCGAGGAAATGCGTAAGAATTACACAATTCTCTGCCCGCAGATGTCACCGATCCATTTTAATATTCTGCAGGCAGGATTCAATGCAAGCGGTTACAATCTGGAAGTTCTTCCGAACGATAATAAAGAAGCGGTCGACGTAGGACTCAAATATGTAAATAACGATGCATGCTATCCTTCTCTGATGGTTGTAGGACAGATCATGCAGGCTCTCCTTTCCGGAAAATACGATCTGAACAGAGTCGCCATCATCATGTCCCAGACAGGTGGCGGCTGCCGTGCATCCAACTATATCGGATTTATCCGTCGCGCTCTCAGTAAAGCCGGCATAGGGCATATACCTGTTATCTCCATTAATCTGAGCGGTCTGGAAAGCAACCCAGGCTTTAAGATCACACCGGGTCTTGCTGTTCGCCTGGCTTATGGCTGTATTTTCGGCGATATTCTGATGAAATGTCTCTATCGTATGCGTCCTTACGAGATAAAGAAAGGTTCTGCAAACCGTTTACATAGAAAATGGGAAAAGATTTGTATCGATTTTGTGTCCGGCAAACATGTAAGTCATACCCGTTTCAAACAGATCTGCCGTACCATGATCCGTGATTTCGATCATCTGCCGATTCATGAAGATATGAAAAAGCCAAGAGTTGGTATCGTAGGTGAAATCCTGGTAAAATTCCTTCCTGCTGCCAATAACTATCTGGCAGAACTTCTGGAAAAAGAAGGTGCAGAAGCTGTGGTACCTGATCTGATCGA
Source organism: bacterium (assembly GCA_004562915.1). GTDB lineage: Bacteria > Bacillota > Clostridia > Lachnospirales > Lachnospiraceae > Oliverpabstia. The sequence goes on along the minus strand of SFQZ01000052.1, from coordinate 10,129 downwards.
CTTTATGTGCTACTGCTTCTACAACCAGAACTTTAAGCATGAAAAGCTTGGTTTCAAGAAAACCTCTGCGATCACAGGCAATGCCGGCATCGCCGCAATCAACTGGCTGAGAAGAGCTGCAACCGAAGAATTTAAAAAGAGCCGCCATTTTGATCCGCCTGCAAAAATTGAAGATCTGGCAAAAATGGCAGCACCCATTGTTTCCATGGGTAACCAGACCGGTGAAGGCTGGTTCCTGACAGGAGAAATGATGGAGCTGATTCACGGAGGAACAAAAAACATTGTTTGTACTCAGCCATTTGCCTGCCTGCCGAACCATATCGTAGGAAAAGGGGTAATCAAGGCAATCCGCAGAACTCATCCGGATGCCAATATCGTGGCTATTGACTACGATCCCGGTGCCTCCGAAGTAAACCAGCTGAACCGAATCAAATTGATGCTTTCAACAGCCATGAAGAATATGTAACATCACATTTTGTTTTACAAGAATTGACAAAGGGTGTCGCAAAATCATCTAAATCAATGATTAAGCGGCACCATATTCTTTAGAATCCTTCCACTCTTCTCTGCTTACGTAGTTTATATCTCTTTTCTCCGCCTTCCCATTCGGCTTTTTCACTTTCCGTTTCTACGAGAAGTCCCGGTACTTCAACCGGATGATGATTTTCATCTACAGCTACCATAACCACGTAAGCGCGATTAATTACTTTACGGATTCCATGACGGCTCTCCACATAGGTGTCCACCCTCACTTCCATCGAAGTCCGTCCTACATAAGTAATTTTTCCCCGTAAGACAATCACATCGTTAATCGTTGCGCCCTGTTTGAAGTTCAGATTGTCTATTGCTGCAGTAGTAATATCCGATTCACTATGACGCATAGCCACTATACTGGCAATCTCATCAATCCAGCTCATCAACTGACCCCCGAACAGATTTCCATAACCATTCAGATAACGCGGACGCATCAGATAGGTCTGTTCTGTCTGTGAGTCCAAAGCCTTTTTATATTTCCTATCCATTTTACTCACCACTTATTATTCAATGAAGTACATGCAGCTTTCGAAGCACTTTCACCATATAATTACCCATTGGGAATTTTCTGAGCTGTTCTGCAGTCGTCTTCGTCACGATCACATAAAGAATCATATAAACCAACACTGCCAGCACAACCGCCACTCCAAGACAAATGATACGCACCGGAATCAGCAGGTGCAGCCCATAATATGTGATCCAGGCAACCACACCCATTCCTGCGGAAGCAACCAATGGTTTTCCATAACCATTGACAAAATCATTCTTATGTCCCAGGAACTTTTTCAGAGACATCGCATTCAGGATACACATACATACTGCAAATACCAGGCTCGCCAGTAATACAGAAAATACTCCCATTGACGGGAAAAAGAAAGAACACAATGCAACCGTCACAAGATTCAGTCCCAAAGAAATCGCAGAGTTTCTAAGAGGAAGCTTTGCCTGTCCAATCGCCTGCAGTACCCCATTGGTAATAGTTGAAAGAGCTGAGAAAATCACTGTCACAGATCCTGCTGCAAGAAGAATTCCTGAAAGATCACTGCTCTTTGGGAACAAAAGCTTCATAATCGGGAAGGCCAGAACTGCAAGCCCTACTGCTGCCGGGATACAAAGAAACATGGTAAGCTGTACCCCTTCATTAATTTTACTATTGGCTTTGTCATAGTTTTTCGTTATATACAGACTGGCGATCTCCGGCATCATGGCAGAAGATGTGGCACTGGAAAGTGCCAGCGGAATATTAATCATAGAAATATAATAGTTACTGTATTCTCCCCACTGACCGCTGACAATTTCATCACTGATTCCTTTGAATGCCAGAATATCAGAAAAGATTTTTGAATCCAGATAACCGCTGGCATTATAGACAAAAGTATTGAAAATAATAGGGGTAACCATCAGAAAGATAATTTTCAGGACACCCATCATACTTTCTTCATGAGTATGATGATCATGTTCTACTTGCCTGCGGATATGATTTCTGTTGATTGCATATACTAACAACATGAAAAGCAGACCTGCCAGTACTCCCGCACCGGTTCCCAGGGTGCCGCCTGCCGCTCCGTAGATCGCACTGGAGGTTTCATCTTTTCCAAAGCTTTTAATCAACAACCACGCAGCTCCCACACTGACGATTGCATTGGCAATCTGTTCAATAATCTGAGAAATAGAAGTGGGAAGCATAGTGTTGTGTGCCTGAAAAAAACCTCTCAGGACACCAAGAATAGCCGACAGGAAAATCGTAGGTGCCAGCATACGCAGTGCTAACAAAGCTTCCTGCTGATTTACCGGAAGAAGATATTTTCCGAGGAAAAATGCAACAAAAGCTGCCGCTCCTCCCACTACCACAGCATAAATCAGAGCACCATGAAATACTTTCTGCGCATTTCTGTATTGCCTGAGTGCGAGACGTTCCGAAACTACCTTCGATACTGCCATCGGTATACTGTAAGAAGAAATAAGAAGAAGAATTACATATACATTGCTGGCATATCCATAGTATCCCATTCCCACATTACCGACAACCGTACTCAGAGGACTTTTATAAAGAAGTCCGATGATTCTCGATATCAAAGTTGCCATCATTAAAAATGAGGCATTTTTTACTAATCCATTACTTTTTTCATTACCCATTACATTTCCTGCCTTTTAACGATTCTCAATCTGCCAGTCAATTGGCTCAAGACCATTGCTGATCAGATATTCATTGGTCTTACTGAAAGGTCTGCTCCCAAAAAAACCTCTGTATGCCGAGAGCGGGCTTGGATGGGGCGCTTCCAGGATCAGATGCCTTTCAGGATTGAGCATAGACTTTTTCATCTGTGCCGGTCGTCCCCAAAGGATGAAAACCATCGGTCTGTCCTGCTTCGCAAGGACTTGGATTGCAGCATCTGTGAACTCTTCCCAGCCAATTCCGCGATGAGAATTGGCCTGATGCGCACGCACGGTAAGCACGGTATTCAGCAAAAGCACTCCTTGTCTTGCCCATTTCTCCAGATATCCATTATTCGGAATATAACAACCCAGATCATCTTCCAGTTCTTTATATATATTCACCAATGATGGAGGGATCTCCACATCCGGTTTTACAGAAAAGCATAATCCATGTGCCTGACCATCTCCATGGTAAGGATCCTGACCCAGAATCACAACCTTTACTTTTTCCAGGGGAGTCATATGAAATGCATTGAAAATATCATCTCCTGCCGGATATATTTTATGTGCAGCGTATTCTTCCCCCACAGTCCTAAATAATTTTCTATAATATGGCTTATGAAACTCTCCGCTCAGAGCTTCCGCCCACGCACCCGATATCGGAGGCATCTTTTCTCACCTTTCTTTCTCGTCTACATTCGAACCGGCAATCCCCGATTCTGAAGATATGTTTTTACTTCTTTAATCTCCAGTTCTTTATAGTGGAACAGTGAAGCTGCAAGTGCTGCATCTGCTCCACCTTCTGTCAGTGCATCATAAAAATGCTCCAGTTTACCGGCTCCTCCGGAGGCAATCACCGGGATAGAAACCGCATCGGCAATTGCTTTGGTAAGCTTCAGATCATATCCGGCCTTAGTTCCGTCTCCATCCATACTGGTAAGAAGAATCTCGCCGGCACCCAGTGCTTCCGCTTTTTTCGCCCATTCTACAGCATCAAGTCCCACATCAATTCTTCCACCGTTTTTGTATACATTCCATCCACTGCCATCTTCACGCAGTTTTGCGTCAATAGCTACCACCACACACTGGCTTCCAAACTTTAAAGCTGCCTCGTGAATCAACTCCGGCCGGTTAATTGCAGAAGAATTGATAGATATCTTATCTGCCCCTTCCCGTAACAGCAATTTAAAATCATCAACGGTACGGATTCCGCCGCCCACAGTAAATGGGATAAATACATTAGCCGCCACTTTTCGTACCATATCCACCACTGTATTACGGTTGTCTGAGGAAGCAGTAATATCCAGAAACACCACTTCATCGGCTCCTGCTTCATCATAAGCTTTCGCCACTGCCACAGGGTCTCCTGCATCCTGAAGATTTACAAAATTTACACCTTTTACTACCCGTCCATTGTTCACATCCAGACAGGGAATAATACGTTTTGTCAGCATCTTAATTTCCTCCTTTTCCGGCTATCCCGGCAAAATTCTTCAGAATCTGAAGCCCGACAGATGAACTCTTCTCCGGATGGAACTGGCAGGCAAAGAGATTTCCTTTTTCTACAGAAGCGTGTATATAAGTTCCATACTCTGTCGCTGCTGTGACGATTTCTTCCTCTTTCGCTTTGAGATAATAAGAATGAACAAAATATACATAGGAATGCTCCGGAACACCTGTAAAAAGTCTTCCCTCATCAGGAAATGTAAGATCATTCCAGCCCATGTGAGGAATCTTCAATCCTTCCTCAGCCGGAATCCTCAAAATCTCACCTTTTAATAATCCCAGACCCTCCACGCCCGGACTCTCTTCACTTCTTTCGAATAATAACTGAAGTCCCAGACAGATTCCCAGAAATGGGGTCTGATTCTGTACCACCTGTTTGATCACCGGTACCAGACCGAAATGATGCAGATTTTCCATCGCATCACCAAAACAGCCGACTCCCGGAAGAATCACCTTATCAGCCGCCAGAATTTCTCCAGGTTTTCTGGTGACTATGACATCCTCCCCAATCAGCTGCAACGCTTTTTCCACACTTTTCATATTTCCCGCATCGTAATCAATCAGTGCTATCATGCTGTTCACTCCTCGTAATTCGACAAAATTTCAGATTAAGTGTACCACAATTTTTACCACAACGCCAGATTTAATCTTATAATATAAAAAAAAGGAAAATGCACACAGCATCCTCCCTTTTTATCACTCACATTAAACTCCTTACGTCTACTGATATTCATTTTCAGCTACATTATGACCGGCTGCTTCCTCCAGCGTAAACCAAAATGCAACTCCATTATCGAAATTCTTTACACCACACTGCTGATTCATAGAATCCATGATAGCTTTCACAATAGACAATCCGATACCACTTCCTCCATACTCTCTGGTTCTGGCCTTGTCAACTTTATAAAATTTGATCCAGATCTTATCCAGTTCTTCCTGCGCAATGGTATCTCCTGTATTAAACACAATGGTCTTTATCAATCCTTCACTTCTCACACAGCGAATATCAATCTTCATTTCATTTTTCACATAATGAATCGCATTTGTCAGGTAATTGGTCAGAACTTCCTCCACCTTGAATTCATCTCCCCAGACATAAACAGAATCCCACTGGCGAAAAATAATCTCCGCACCTTTTTGCTCTGCGAGAATTTTAGAGGACTGAATAACGCCATTGATCAATGTCGTAATATCAAAACGTTCCATATTGACCTGATCATTTCCAAATTCCAACTGATTTAAGGTCAATAATTTTTTTACCATCTGGTTCATCTTTGAAGCTTCATCGATAATTACATCACAGTAAAATTCTCTGCTTTCAGGATCATCATTGACATTATCCTGAAGTCCCTCCGCATAGCCCTGAATCAACGCAATCGGTGTCTTAAGTTCATGAGAAACATTCGAGAGAAATTCTTTTCGCATTTCATCGATTTCTTCTTTTTTCTCAATATCTTTCTGAAGTTCATTGTTTGCGGTCTTTAATTCAGCAATGGTTTTCTCCAGAGTTTCTGTCATTTTGTTAAAGTTATGTCCCAAAATACCAATCTCATTCTCACCGCCGCTGGAATACCTGGCCTCAAAATCCAGATTTGCCATCCTTTGAGAGATTTCAGTAAGTTCCGTAATCGGCTTTGTAAGCTTTCGTGCAAACACCCCAATAAAACCTGCTCCTATCACTGCAATTATAATACCAATCGACAAATAAAACTGATTGGAAATGGCGACGCTTTCTTTAATACTTTCAATCGGACATCGCAGGATAAATACCAGTCCATCCTCGGTTTTGCCCCACATTTCCATAAAATCCATCTGTATCGTCTTATCCCGGTTACACAGGATCGTATACATGTCATTTTTTTCATAGATCTGATCCCCTTCCGGTTCCAGTCCTGCTATATAACCAAACAGACGGGTTCTTAATCTGTTGGCATCTTCAATGCGCAGATTACTGTAATCCTTGATCGGCCTCGTATTGATATTATATATCACGGCAGAAACATTATTAGCGGAACAAAATCTGGTAAGATCGGATTCATCCACAGACGCATAATTCAAAATAATTTCATTGTACGCTTCTTTCAATGTCTCCTTTTTCTTGTTCAGATAAACCTTCTCCATCAATCCATAATTAGCCAGCACAATTAGAGCTATGGATAAAAGCACAAAGCTGAGAAAGGCGGTCACAATCTGTTTTCTGATTGATTTTTTCATTCCGTCACCTCAAATTTGTAACCCATACCCCAGATTGTTTTAATATAATCACCTTTCTCTCCCATCTTACTTCTAAGTTTTTTTACATGCGTATCAATTGTTCTCGCATCTCCAAAATAATCATAGTTCCATACATGATTCAATATTTTTTCCCTGGACAGAGCAATTCCCTGATTTTCCATAAAATATGTCAGAAGTTCAAATTCTTTAAAACTCAGATCCACATTTTTCCCATCAACGCTCACCATATGTGCCGTTTTATTCAGCAGGATACCTCCGCTCTCCAATACATCCTCCTGATCACCATGTCCCACTCTTCTGAGAATGGCTTCTACCCGTGCCACGAGAATCTTCGGACTGAAAGGTTTGGATATATATTCATCAACACCCAGATCAAATCCCAAAAGCTCGTCTCTCTCATCTCCCCTGGCTGTCAACATAATGATCGGAACCTTGGATACTTTTCGAATCTCCCTGCACACCTGCCAGCCATCCATTTTCGGCATCATTACATCCAAAATAATCAATGCGATTCCTTTCTCTCTGAGAAATATATCTACTGCCTCTTCACCGTCCCCGGCTTCCAGAACATCAAAATCTTTCTTTATGAGGAAATCTTTCACCAGCTTCCTCATTCTGCTTTCATCATCCACTACCAGAATTTTCAGCCTGTTCATTCTATCATCCTCCTGTTTCACCTGTCTTTTCTCTATCATAACAGGAAAATATGTTTCTTTTGTGTCCTATTTAAATTTAGGTCCGGGAGTTGTCAGAAATTGTACAACAATACCCACTATAGACAGTAAGACTCCGGCTCCGGTCATCACAACAGCAGGCTGCTGTATCTCCAGCAAAGAAAATACTGCAGTTACCATACTGATTCCTCCGCTGACACCCGTAAGAAGAATAATACTCGGTCGGGCAAGTTTTACAATCAGAACTCCTACAAGCAATCCCAGCAAAACACCTGCTGCCAAAGCAACCAGCTTTGTTTTATCATCAAGCGGTAAAGACCGCACGACAGCTGTAACCGCCAGTACACTCAGCAGCCATCCCAGAATAAATACACCTACCAGATATACCTCATAAGCCAGCACTGCTATGATAATACCGGCAGCAGCAGTTATTCCAAATACCATGTTTCGATCAGTCAAAAAACGTGCCGCAATCAAAAAACCTGCACCAGCTCCAATCAAAAATCCGCAGACCGCAATCCAAACTTTCAGAAGTTTATATCCAAAAAAACAATTCAAAGCCCCGAAAATCACTTCCACCAATAATAAAATAGTTGTGTATGTCTCTATTTTTTCTGCAAGATTTAAATTGTTAACTATAAAATCCATAATATCTCACTTTCTAAGTCTTATCTGTATTCTTGTGTATTATAACACACTATCGGATTTATGGAAATAATTATTCAAATAACACAAAAATCGCCGAAAGACTATTGTCTCAGCGATTTTTTACATGGACCTGGCGGGAATCGAACCATATAATCCATATTAAAATTAAAGCTTTATTTTCAACGTATCATCGGTAGTGCCAGTTTTACAGTATTTTTTACGATAATTATATAAACTATATAATACTATAAAATCGTATTTTTTTAAGCTATGCAACACGAAATGCAACACGAAAACTCCGAATATAATACCGCCCCGGCTCACCGCCGGGGCATATGTACGTCCGAATTTCCCGATCATTCGAACGCAAGAAGAGATTATGACATATATAAGTATATACTCTCCTGAGTGTGATTTCAAAATAAATCGTTCGTCAAATTCTGTGATATTTCGCATAATCTCTATTATGCAATCAAACTCTTGAAAGTCTGATATCCCGCAATCTTATCCACTTCCAGATTGTGATCACCCTGATACTGACCAGTAGCCGAAGCACATCCATTTCCAAAATGTCCAGGACACTCCACGCCATTCGGGTTGTAACCTTTCAGCATCAACAGAATTTCCAGAGCAGTAACCAGATATCTGGTGTTTCCCAGTCTGACAGTACGTCCTTTCAGTGCCGCGTCTGTCTTCGGTCCCCAGATACCATCCACAACAAGTCCGGCTCCAAAATCAAGATTGAGAGCAATCTGCAAAGCCATGATACCGGCTTTCTTTGTAAGACTTCCACGTACTCCATCAATCTTAAGTCCGGCACCAGTAAAGTTGTTGGCGTGCATCTGGCCAGCTTTGATGATATCGATATCGTTGCTGGAAGATGGTGGAGTTGCTGCCGATGCAGTGCTGCCATTGATTTCATATACCATTTCAGTGTGCCCGATCTGAAGTGGACGGGACGGATCAGATCCTTTGAACATCAGTGCGTCTCCGACTTTCAGGATTTCCGGATTCTGAATGATTCCATTCTTGATGATCACACCCGGCACCTTTTTCCAGTTGTAATGCATGCCGGCAGTGTTAAGTGATGCTACACCAGGAACACCGACTTTTTCGGCGGTCTTACAGATGGAGCTACTACAGTCAGAGTAATATGTACCTTTGTATGGGGTATAGCAATACAGTCTCAGTGACTGGCTGTATGTATTCCGACCAAGAATCGACTGATAATAATCATGCATCTGCTTCCGCTGTGCGTCTGTGATGTCCAGCCGTAGGACTTCTACCAGTCCTCTGTCCTGTGCGTACCGGCTGGCACAATACGCATTCATTCCTTTTGTGGACGGCTTTCCTGAGCCATGTCCTACTAATACTACACTTACCACTGATTTTTCCTCCGATTTCTGTTCTGAATCTGTTACATACTTCTTGATCCACTTCACACAGCACTGGTGGCGACTTTGAAAAATCTTGTCCCCAACCTGATTGTTGTTACTGGTATCATTCTGATCCAGTATCAGGGACGCATAAATCGTATCCGGAGTATATGGTTTCTTGGCCCGTCCGAATATTCTCTTCACTGGTCCCAGTCCTCCGAGATGTTCAATCTCACACCACATCATCTGGGAGGGGATATCGGTTACTCCATACTCTTCTGCATTCTTGATATATGTCTGAGCTAATTCCTGGAATAACTCATCCTGGCAGGTTTTACCGGTCGGTGTTGTGATGATGGCGATTAACGAACACTTCTGAGACTCCGTAGGATTCCATTGAGTTGTTTCCCAGTTTACAGCCAACTGCTGTTCGATTCCTGCACTATCAACATTCCTGAACGCCACCGGATCACGCTCCAGAATCATCTTACAGAGTTTTCGGGCACGCTCCCCGTAGTTACCAGCCCAACCGAGCGTGCAGGTCTTCTCGTTGGATGTGTTTTTCCCAGGACCGGCATAAGATGCATAATTGCGCTGACCATAAACCTGTCCACCGGTTTCTACACCACCAATGATGTTGGTTAATATATCGAGATGTTTCTTGTCCATAAATCTGCCTCCATTCAAAAAGGCGACCACTCCGGCCGCCCTATCGTTTCTGATTAATCGGTGCAATGCCTTCTTCCCGGACATTGTGTGTCTGGTTCTGGTTTTCCACCTTCTGTTTCTGTGTTATGCTGTTAAATTCTTCGTTTGATTTCTTGCGCTGGAGTTTCTCCAGTTCTTGCTTATCCATGTTCATCACCTCATGGTGTAGGATGTCCAGAACTGACAGAAATATACCTACTCTTCCTTTTTCAGCTGCTTACCAACCTGGTTCACATATGTACTCAATCCAGCCACTAGAATACCCTGCACGATTGCCGTGAACACCGCCAT
>SFQZ01000198.1 GCA_004562915.1 bacterium | reverse complement strand
AGACTTCTCGCCGGTATTTTACAACCAAAATCAGGTGATAATACAACAGAAAAACTGAATGAGCATTATGGTCTAACTCTCGCATAATAAAAGACTTCCCTTCTTATCGACTGAGTATATTATATCACAATGCCCGCCGACTTTCAAGAACATACGTTCTTTCTTTGCAATTCATCCCAACCACCTAAGAGGAGGGGGAATTCTTGCTAAATTATGTTAAATCCTTTCAACCTAGTTGCCACCGTTCTCTTTACTGCATGCGGTACTATTACGTCATCAACGCCAATATCAACCGAAAATGGAATTCTCACATTTTTAATATGGGCGATTAAATTGATTCCTATGCCAGGATATTTCTTTTCTGGTGTGATTTCTCTTGTTCCAACGACCTCGATATCAATAAAATCATTATTTGTATCCATTTTACATATTTCTTTGATTATTGCTTCCACATCTGCAATATCATTAGACATTCTCCTTAACATGAAGTCAATATCCATGGTCGGTCTGCCCTCGAAATTAGAAATTGTATATAAGAACATGCCACCTTTCAAAACAAGATTTTCCGCATACTGTGACATTTCAAGTTTACGAAGAAACTCCTCTTGTGCAAAAAGCTGGAGACAAGTCTGATAATTTATTTCAGTTTCCTTTGCTTGCTTTTTTAATCTGGCAAGCACTGATGCACCCATATCCTTTACCTCTTTTACAGCCATACTCCAACCACCCTTCTTGCCTTTTTTTCCACACCAAGTCTTGCAGCATACTCCATCAATTTAGCAGCATCTTTCTCTTTGTCCTTCACATATCTTTGGATTACTGTGTTAAATACTTCTCCATCCATAGTATTCATATGTCTAAGACAATCACATACAACACGTTCCCGGTCATATATCTTTACGGTTATTCCGTCAATATTTCCTTCACTTACACCAATATCCAATCTGTTTGCATCGATAAAATGTGGCTTTATTATCGGAAAATCCATTTTGAATTTATTCCTTGCCGATTTGTTATCCACTGCTATATGCCAGATTCCCGGCACACGATCTGTATATCCATAATACATTGCTGCAGAAAGATCACAAATAATGGCATCCGGAAATAGTGTACAAATTACTGATACTTCTGTAAATGCCTTTTCATCCTGCCACTGATAGTAGCCATACTTAATTTTTTCTACAAGGCCTTCTTCAATTAAGTTTTGAAGTATCCGATAAGAAATACCCTCCTTCGTAAGTTCACATGTACGCATTATTCCTCCATGCTGTTTAAATATTGACTCATAATCCATAACCATGTTCATAGTAATGCACACCACCCTCGAACAACTTCATACAATTATATGATAGTTTTTGTATCAAGTTATATTATACATGATAAATATCAAAAATCAACTTAGTACAATATATTTTTAATTTTTGTACCAAGTCGAACACTTGTAGGAATAAAAACCATAGGCATATCTCTTATACATATATTATTTCATCGTCTTCGCCAGTGACGCAAGCAGCGCCGCCATCTCAGGATTATTAAGAACTTTTGCAAGCAGTTCTGCATCCACGCCTTCCGGAACCGTCACCGTATTTTCTGCTGTATTCGGATGCATCTGAGGATCCAGATTTTTCTTCTCATAAAATGCTTCTTCAAATAATTCTGCATTTTTCTTCCGGTCATCATCCAGGATATGAGAATATACATCCGTGACCATGCTGACCTGAGCATGTCCGGAGTCGCCCTGTACCGCCTTTATATCTCCGCCATTCAGTTTCAGCTTATACGTTCCACTGCTGTCCGTCTTCGGTGTTTTCAGAACACGGACCGTCTTATTCTTTTTACTCTTTTCCGGAAATACGAGCAGGACGTCCTTTGCATCCAGTTCCTTTAAAGCAGCCTTGCTCACACGCTGGGATTCCTTATTTATGAAAAGATATGCCCGGTTCTCCTCAATTGCTTCTTCGGAAATATCGACGCAATCCCATGTAAGTCCCAGAAGCTCACTGATTCGAAGAGAACAGGAGAAGGAGAGATTCATGGCTAGCTTCAACCGCTCATCCTCACATACTTCCATGGCATACATCAGAGTTTCGGCAGTCCAGATATCCCGTTTCTTTGTTTTGTGCTTTGGAACCGTCGCATAAATACAAGGATTTTTCTCCACCAGTTCCCATTTGATTGCCTGCTGAAAACAACTCCGTAGAAGTTTATGAACATCCCGGATCGTACTGGTCGATACATACTCATTCATTCTTTTTCCAATCATCGGATTGATCACTGCTGGGGTTTTTAATAGTTTCTGATAATACTTTTCAATAAAACGGGTATTGATCTCTGCCAGTTTCACATCCCCAATAATCGGAAGGATATAATTATTTATGAGGGATACATTTCCATCATACGTAGACAATGCCCAGTTGTCTTTTCCATACAGGGCAACATATTCTTCCAGCAGTTCCTTCATAGTTTTGCACTGTGGGATCACCATGGATCCCATTTCTTCCTTATACTCAATTTCCTTCTTTCGTTTTTTTGCTTCTGCTTTTGTAGCATAGGTTTCCCATTTTTGCTTCCGCTTCCCATCCGGATCGGTATAGGAATAAATTACATTAAACTTTCCATTTCTTTCTCTGATCGACGCCATAATCTAACAGCCCCTTCCTGTATTTCTTTTTTTCAGCCACTCTTCAAACTCTTTGCGTTTGATACGGACATTGGTGCCTACCTTAACAGCCGGGAAATATCCTCTTTTGTACCAGACAGTAACCATGGACCGGCTCACTTTTGCCATAAATGCTGCTTCATCCGGTGTAAGATATTTCAAATTTCCATTTCTGCCTCGCTGTCCGGTCTGCGACAGCTTCTTTCGTCGGAAATCAGCAAGTGCTACATTTTCCTCTAAAGCCAGTTCTTCATAATCATTTGCCGGATCCAGATGGTACTCATCCTGCCCATCCAGAAACTTTCGAAAACTTTCTTTTGTGATCCGTTTACGGTCAGCGATCACTACATATTCAAAAAAGTGTTTGTACTTCTTTTTATTTAGGATGTTATATACCTGCTTTCTGGAAATTCCAAGCTGTCTGGCCATCTCCGGCATAGTGAGAGTAGCTGCTTCCATTTCCGCATCCCTCTTTTTATCTTCTTTTGTCCTGTATTTTGATTGACCATCATACCATTTCCGGAATGCCTCCTTCGGCACACGTTTCCAGTAATCTATGATCACTACCGCAATATTGTTTCGCTTGATCAGGTCATAGACAACACCATCTGTAAGTTCCAGCATCTCAGCCAGTTCCGGAATAGAATAGGACCATTCTTTTAATTCCTTTCCCGGCTCTTCCCCATTGACTTTGTGGTATTTGATCTGATTTGCGTACCATTTTTCAAAGCTCTCAATATTGATCCGCATTTTCCCGGCAAACTCTTTCGTCTTAAAATAATTCTTATGTACCAGCCAATACCGGTCTGTTTTCTTAAGCCCCAGAAGTTCCCCCATCTCCGAAACACTCATCCACTTTTTTGCCGGAGAAGGTAGCCTTTTGTATGGGCTGTTTGTTTCCATTTCTTTCAACAGAGTGTCATAGTCTTCCGCATTAATCATTTCTTCTCGATCCATGAAGTCTTTCTCCTTCCGCCCATACCATACCGCATTTTTTCAAAAAAATTTAGGGTGCTGAATGCCAGTGGCATTCGTTTAGCACCGACCGAAACGGAGTGTAGAGTCGATTTTGTAATTTGACATGAAATTAGTTTAAACCTTCCGGCAGTTTATCCAGCCAGTCATCAAAGCTCTTTTTGGAAATACGGTACTTTCCGCCATCCAGCTGGATCCACCGGAACTCATTTTTCTTCAGAAGGTTATATATT
>SFQZ01000197.1 GCA_004562915.1 bacterium | reverse complement strand
TGGTGGATCAAAATGTATTGACATTAACCGAGAAACATTTAGTGACTAAACAAATTTCTCTTATGATTGGCTACTCCAAAGATTGTATCAAACCAAGCTGTGGCTCATGCAAGATTACCAACTGTACAAACTCCTATTCCATCTTATTAGAAGAATTCAAACAACTCTATATTCGCATTGTGAATCCAAACTATCCCATTCGACAGATTGCGATTAGTTTTCAAGATGTAAAAGACGAATATTATTATGGGGAAGGAAATCCGTCTGTTATACGGAAAGGAACAGATCGAGGATACCATAGGTGGATTGACTTTTCAGATTTCCCCCCTTTCTTTTTATCAGGTAAATCCGGTACAGACTGAAAAGATATATGCCAAAGCCTTAGAATATGCAGCTCTCACCGGAAGGGAGACGGTGTGGGATCTGTACTGCGGAATCGGAACGATTTCTCTGTTTCTGGCTGGAAAAGCCAGGCAGGTATATGGAGTGGAGATTATTCCTGAAGCCATAGCAGATGCGAAAAAAAATGCTGCATATAATGGAATCGCCAATGTAGACTTTTTTGTGGGTAAGGCAGAGGAGATTCTTCCTGAAAAGTATGCAAAGGAAGGAATCTATGCGGATGTCATTGTGGTGGACCCGCCCAGAAAGGGCTGCGATGAGGCCTGTCTGTGTACCATGGTCAAGATGGAACCAAAGCGAATTGTCTATGTAAGCTGCAACTCTGCCACCCTGGCTCGTGATGTGAAATACCTGAGAGAGCAAGGGTATGAGATGGAAAGGGTGGGGGTGTTTGATAATTTTCCTAATACGGGGCACGTTGAGTGTGTAATAATGATGCAGTATTGTGGAAAAGAGAAGAAAAAGTAGGGTTTGACCACAAGATGTTGTGGTTTAAGGGCAAAAATTAGACCAAAAAATGGCTAGTTTTTGCCCTATTTTTTTGCCTATTTTTAAAGATGCACAGGGGTAAAAAAATGGTTTTGGGAGTGATTTGGAGAAAAACAGGAAAAAAGGAAGGAGGGAGAGAGAATACCAAAAACGGGAACGCAGGTAGAGTACAAAGGGAAAAAATATGTCTCACTTAAGGAACTTAGTAAAGATATTAATGTTCCCTATTCGCCATTGATGCACAGATATTATAGGACAGGAGATATCGAGGATGCAGTTTTATGGGCAGCAAATGCGGAGGAAAAGAAAAAATCCTATGTCTTATGGAATCGGCAGTATGAAAATGTAAACAGTATAGCATTAGCGTTTGGATTGAATGCGGGTTCTATATTTGCAAGACTGAAGGGAAACGAATCGCTGGAAGAAATTGTAAAAGGTCTTTTGCAAAAAGAAACAATAATCTTTCGTGGAAAAGAATATAACGGTATCTCTGCATTGGCTACTGCATACAATCATGATCCATCAATTATATTTGACCGACTAAAGTATGGTTTTGAATTGGAAAGAGCATTGCTACAACCAATAAGAAAACCAAATCGTCCAGAACTTGAAATAACCTATCGCGGAAAAGTATATGCCAGCAAAAATGAATTGTATCGGGAACTTGGGATTGCCGGAGATTGTATCCATGAGATGATGACGAATCATGATACAGATTTTGAAACAGCGGTGGATATTTATTGGGAAACCAAATTAAAAGCAGGAATACCGGCGGAAGAAATGTTATCCTATTTGCCTGTGTGTATTATACGGGGCAGATATTATAAGACGGTGGTGGAACTCGCCAATGAAATAGGTATCAGTAGAAACAGCTTATCAGGAGAGTGTTCAGACACAGACAATGGAACAGGATGAGCTGGAAGAGGGCATGGAGCAGGAAGAAGACGCCGGCATGAGCATGGGAATGCAATATGTGGAAGGGATGATAAGGCTTGCCATATTTTTTCTCGTTCTGTCTTTGGCGGCAGTCTCTGATATCCGAAAGCGAATGATTCCGGACTGGATGCCGTTTTTGATTGCTGGGGTAAGTCTGTTTCCACCGGAGCCTGTTTATCTGACAGGACTTCTTGTGGCATTACCGCTGCTCATTGCAGGAATCACTGTAGGAGGTATTGGAGGAGGCGATATCAAGCTGACAGGAGCCTGTGGATTGGTGCTTGGGTTTGAACGGCCCCTTGCAGGACTTCTTATGGCACTGAGTCTTCTGTTACTGTTTCATGCAGCAAGGAAGTGCATAAGGAAAATAAGAAAACTAAATTGTGTAGCAGAGAAGGAACAGGCATATCCGCTTGTTCCTTTCCTGCTTGTCGGGATGGTTATAAGTGTCTTTATGTTTTTGTAAAATGGCATTTCTAAAACCCTGCAAAAACTTTTTACTTTCTATTGATAATATTTCGGTATGCCGATATAATAGATAGAGAGGAGGAAGAGGAAATGGTAGAAAGGTTATTAAAGAAACAGAACATGACAAAATACCGACTTGCAGTAGAAGCAGGTATTCCTCACGCTACACTGAATGATATATGCAGTGGAAAAACCAGACTGGAAAAATGCAGTGCAGAAACGGTATATAAATTAGCAAAGGTATTGGGCGTTTCCATGGAGATGCTGACAGTTGCAGCAATACAGAATGCAGAAAGGGAACGTGCCTACGAGTATGGCCTGCCGGAATATCTGCAGCACGATTTAGATGCCTACAAGGAAGGTCTGAAAAACAAGTCCGATTTATTGGATTGCCTGTGGGGAGAACTGTACGGAAGCATTAACATAGCAGAGATTAATGATGGAGCAATTACACGGGAACATGCAGAATTTTTGCGAAACAAGTATCTTTTCGGAGGAAAACATGACAGGAACGATTGATTTTACAAACTGCAAGAAGATTTTAGGAAGAGCATACAATGGTGCTAACGGAAAGAAGATTGCAGTAGAATATAACGGAAGAGAGTATATGCTTAAGTTTCCACCGTCCGGTGCTACGAAGCCGACAGAGCTGTCCTATACGAACAGTTGTATCAGCGAGCATATAGCAAGCAGTATTTTTAACATGGTTGGCATCAAGGCACAGGAAACCCTGCTTGGAACCTATGAAGTAAGCGGGAAAGTGAAGGTGGTATGTGCATGCCGGGACTTTACTGAGAAAGGATATCGGTTGTTTGACTTTTGCTCCATAAAAAATACCATTCTGGATTCCGAATCCGAAGGAAGTGGAACAGAACTGGCAGACATTATGGATACCATAGAAAAACAGCAGTATGTGGAACCGTCCCTTTTGATGCAGCACTTCTTTAATGTCTTTGTGGTAGATGCCCTGCTTGGAAATTTTGATAGGCACAATGGAAACTGGGGCTTTTTGTATGATGATTCCACAAAAGAGGCAAGCATTGCTCCGGTTTATGACTGCGGAAGCTGTCTGTTGCCGCAGGCAGACGAGAGGATTATGGAACAGGCACTGGTAAATGAAGATGTGATGAATGCCAGGATATACCAATTTCCAACATCAGCAATTAAGTTAGACGGAAGAAAAATCAATTACTATGATTTTCTTATGTCGGCAGAGGAGCCGGAATGCAATGCCGCAATACAAAGAATGGTTCCGAAAATTAACTTGGAGCAGATAAAAGGGTTTATTGAGGAAGTACCCTTTATTACCGAGTTGCAGAAAACCTTTTATAAGAGGTATATAACTGCAAGGTTCGAACAGATTTTAAAGCCTGCATATGACATGGTAATGTCAGAAAAGCAGGAGTTGTCCGAACCGAATATGACAATGTAATAGATGAACTTAGAGGACACCGTAAAAAATGCGGTGTCTTTTTTTGCTTTATAGGAAAGACCGCCTGCCTGCGGCGCTCTCTTGAATTGAAAAGGGCCCGCACGGAGGCGGGCACAACAAGCAGACGAATGTTGGTTTAGAAGATATAAAAACCTTCTTCACCAAAACCAGACCGTTGTCCATTGAAAAATCCTGATTTGCCGGATATATGTCGGTTCGTCCTTATCCAAATATGCCCGAATATTAACGGTAAAATATTTATCAGACATGTTGTTTCTTCCTTTTTGACATTAAAGCTAAGATTTCCTGTGGGTTCGTTAACTGACGTCCGGGAAGTGTCTGCTTTGGTGTGCGGTCACGGTCGGCTTCGTCAATTGCTGCGACAAAACGCTTTACGCTGTTTGGATTGGATACGACAAAATTATGAGTAATACTTGAAGTAGCCATATTAACACCTCCTCTTTTTCTGGCTTTTTTGTGTATTTATAGTATATGCAATGTGTGATAAAAACACAATATCGAAAAAAAAAATAATTTCTAAATAATTTTCAAGCCGGACATTTATTAGACGCTTCCGGTAAGCGAACAATATTTTCGAGCCAATCATTTATAAGTCGCCAATGGTGGGCGGACAATATATTTTGATAACAGAAATGCTCTGTATCTAAC
>SFQZ01000196.1 GCA_004562915.1 bacterium | reverse complement strand
TCCGAAACCACCAAGAAAATAACATCCGCCAGCTACAACAAGAGCAAACAGGGTGGAAATAATCGTTCCCTTCTGGATCGCATTCTCATCTTTGATTGCATAAAATTTCTGAACCATCTGAGGAAGTCCCCATGTACCAAGGGAAGTAAGTATTACCACAAACATCAGATTCAAAGGATCCGGTCCAAAGAAGGAAGCAAATACACCAGGTGTGGAAGAAACTGTTTCATCAGAAATCTGCGCAAGACCCTGATATGCTTCCATAAACCCGCCTTTGCTGGCAAGAACCGCTGCAATAACTGCAACAATACCAACCAGCATAACCATACCCTGAATAAAATCATTGATTGCAGTTGCCATATATCCGCCAGCGATTACATAAATAGCGGTCAGAACAGCCATCAGAATAATACATATGGAATAATCAATGTCAAATGCCATTCCGAACAGTCTGGAAAGACCATTATACAGAGATGCTGTATACGGAATCAGAAATACAAAGATGATCAGAGAAGCACAAAGCTTCAGCGCTTTGCTGTTAAATCTCTGTCCAAAAAACTGCGGCATAGTCGCTGAGTCAAGATGCTGTGTCATAATTCTGGTTCTTCTTCCAAGGACTACCCATGCAAGAAGGGAACCGATGACGGCATTTCCAATACCTGCCCAGGTAGCAGCGATACCATATTTCCATCCAAACTGACCTGCGTATCCTACAAATACTACAGCGGAAAAATAAGAGGTACCGTACGCGAAAGCAGTGAGCCACGGACCAACGGAACGTCCGCCCAATACGAAACCATTTACATCTGTTGCGGTTTTGCGGCAATACAGCCCGATTGCGATCATCAGTGCAAAGTATGCCAGGAGTACAATTACTTTTAACATTTTTCTTTCCTCTTTCTTTACGACTAGCTTCATTAGTCTTTGTATTTTCTTTAACGCAAAAAAGTTTTAAACTTTAAAACTTTAAAGTAATTTGATTGTATCATACTGATTTTTATCTGTCAATATAATTGCTTCTATTACTGCTTTTTTGTCTTTTCTTTTCGGAGATGGAAATGTACCTCCTTCGGGATTCTTTGATTGACAAATAAAAAAAATTGCTCTATCATTATTGCAGTAATACGTTAATGTAGAATAACAATAGAATAACGAGGTAATCGTCATGGCAAATTTAAATGAAAGAATGGTTGCTCTGGGAACTTCCCGTTCCATAATCCGCGAGCTTTTTGAATACGGAAAACAAAGAGCTGCAATCGTCGGCGCAGAGAATGTATTTGATTTTTCTATCGGAAATCCAAGTGTTCCATCCCCGGACGCAGTCAATGAAACCGCAATAAAACTCCTCCGGGAAACCGATCCTGTCGTCATTCACGGATATACCAGTGCACAGGGAGACATCGGTGTCAGGAAACTTCTTGCAGATTCCGTAAACAAACGTTTTGACACTTCCTTCGGACCAGACAACTTTTATGTATCCGTAGGTGCTGCTGCTGCTCTTTGCTGTTGTCTGAACGGTCTCTGCAATATAGATGATGAAGTTATTGTATTTGCTCCATATTTTCCGGAATATAAAGTGTTCATCGAAGGTGCTGGAGCAAAGATGAATCTCATCCCTGCAGACACCAGGGCTTTTCAGATTGACTTCGAAAAATTTGAATCAGCTATTAACAGGAAAACAAAAGCAGTCATCGTAAACTCTCCCAACAATCCCTGTGGTGTCGTGTACTCACATGAGACCTGCACCAGACTTGCACAGATTCTGGGGGAAAAATCCGCAGAGTTTGGCCATCCCATTTATCTTATTGCAGATGAGCCATATCGGGAGATCGTTTTCGATGGTGTTAAAGTCCCATATCTGCCAAAGTATTACAACAATACCCTGGTATGTTATTCCTGGTCCAAATCCCTTTCTCTTCCTGGAGAACGTCTGGGATACATTCTTGTTCCGGATGAAGTAGAAGAACATGAACTGGTATACGCAGCGGTTGCAGGCGCAGGCCGTTCCCTTGGATATGTAAATGCACCAGGGCTCTTTCAGCGGGTATGTGCCATGTGTGCAGATATGACTGCCGATATCACCATCTACGAGACCAACCGTAATCTTCTTTATAACGGACTTCGTGATCTTGGTTTTGAGGTAGTAAAACCCGACGGCACTTTCTACATCTTCCCAAAAACATTGGAGGAAGACGATATTGCTTTTTGTGAAAGAGCTAAACAGTACGATATTCTCATCGTTCCAGGAACTGGTTTTGGCTGCCCGGGACATACACGTATTTCCTACTGCGTACCTACAGAGAGAATTGAACGCGCTCTGACTGCATTCAGAAAGCTGGCAGAGTCTTACAAATAAAATAAGATTTGTTGCTTAGAAGAGAAAACATCCATGATTATTGATTTTCATACACATATATTTCCTGAGAAAATCGCAGCACATGCGATTCCCAAGCTGGCAGCAATCGTAAATCTCACACCAAGCATTGATGGCTGTGCAGAAGGCTTACGAGCTTCCATGCAAAAAGCCGGCATCGACATGAGTGTTGTGCTTCCTGTCGTAACCGACGTAAAACAGTTTGATTCCATCTTTCGTTTTGCATCCGTTATCAATGAAACCTACGCTTCTGTACAGGAACAACGACTGCTTTCCTTTGCAGGCATTCATCCGGATGACCCCGACTACAAAGCTCATCTGGCACAGATAAAACGCGAAGGGTTTGCTGGAATCAAGCTCCATCCCAATTACCAGAATGTAGAATTCAACGACATCCGCATGAAAAATCTTCTCTATGCCGCATCCGAAATCGGCCTTCCGATCATCACACATGCCGGCTTTGATCCTTATACGCCGGATCATGAGTTCTGCACTCCGGACATGATTTTAGATGTTTTAAGGGATGTTGCGCCGGAAAATCTGATTCTCGCACATTTGGGAGGCAACGAGAATTATGATGAGGCCGAAGAAAAGATCTGCGGTCAGAATGTCTATCTCGACACAGCCTATTCTATCACCCATGTGAGTGAAGCCCAGTTTATCCGTATGGTGCGCAAACACGGAGCAGAGAAAATTCTTTTTGCTACTGACTGCCCCTGGGCAGAGCAGAAAACATGCGTAGAGATACTCAAAAAATGTTCACTCACCGATCGGGAAAAAGAATTAATTTTATCTGCAAATGCCGGCAAATTGCTTGGCATTCAATAACAACCTGAAGCATGAAACCCACTGAAGAAATCTCCAGTGGGTTTTTCATTTAATTTAATATTTTTATCTTGTTTTATTTCATCGCTTCCAGATCTACGATCTTAAATCCTTTCGCTTCCAGAATCTTTGCTGCCTGCGCATCCAAATTTGTGCGAATGATCATATAAGCAACATTTGATTTTTTGCCTAAAATGTTATACATATACTCGATATTGATTCCTTCCGCACCAAGGACACCGATCATATTTGCAAGCATGCCAGCCTCATCCTGAACCTCCACAGCAAGAACATCGGTAATAGAGCAGATATAATTTTCACTCTTCAGAACGGTAACCGCATTGAAAACATCATCCACGATGATACGGACAATGCCAAAATCCGCAGCTTCTGCCACCGAAATGGCACGAAGATTAATCTTCTGTGCGGAAAGGACTGCTGCAAACTCAGCAAGTTTTCCCGGCTGATTTTCAAGGAATACGGAAATCTGTTTAACTGCCATGAATTTTTCCTCCTATTCATTAACCCTGATACAGGTTTCGTTTATCAATCACTCGAACTGCTTTGCCTTCGCTTCTTACAATGGTCTTAGGCGCAACCAGTTTAACCTTTGCATAAATGCCAAGCATCGCTTTCAGTCCGTTCACAAGTTCTTTTTCTTTTTCTGATACAACGCTCAAG
>SFQZ01000195.1 GCA_004562915.1 bacterium | reverse complement strand
AGGCACTCTATGATTATACATTTGACAAAGATAACGGCATCAACCCGGAGATGGCATACGCCCACAAATATGTGGAGAACTGGGAAGATATGAAAGCCAATTCCTCCGGTCTTCTCCTCTGGGGAAATGTCGGTACTGGGAAATCCTTCTTTGCAGGCTGCATTGCCAATGCCCTTCTGGAAAAAGGCGTTCCGGTGCTGATGACAAATTTCTCACGGATTCTGAATACCCTGACTGGAATGCATTTTGAAGACAGGAACCAGTTCATTGACAGTCTGAACCGATACAGCCTGCTGATCATTGATGACCTTGGGATTGAACGCAATTCTGAATATGCCCTTGAACAGGTATTCAATGTAATCGACAGCCGTTACCGCAGCAAAAAACCGCTGATTGTAACAACCAATCTCACATTGACGGAACTGAATAATGCACCTGACGTGGCACATAGAAGAATTTACGACCGGATTCTGGAACGGTGTGCCCCCATCCGGATCAACAACCGCAACATCCGGCAGGACAATGCCTCTGCCAATCTGCAGGAAGCGAAGAAAATACTGCTGTAATGAATCCGGTACTAATTATTTCAGGAAATGTTACCGCATTATTACCACTATTCTCAGGCGGTGATACTGCAATCTGCCTTTCCAGACATGGGAAAAAGTATCACTGCCACTGACCATTCAAAACAGTACCAATTCAAATAATTGTAAGACCAAAAGCCCGGATACGGGCATAGAAAAGGAGGTGCCAGATATGGCAGATAAAAAAACAATGACATCAGAAGAAAAAGCACTTTTACAGGCAAAACACCGGCAGGAGGAAGCCGAAGCAAGGAACCGCAGGAAAGAACGTAACACCAGAACACACCGATTGATCCAGGAAGGAGCAATTCTGGAAAGCGTTGCTCCACATATCCGGGAAATGGATTTGGATCTCCTGAAACGGGAACTGATGATTCGATTACGAGGGCTGTAGATTCAGAAATTTTACTCCCGAAGGGCGCACTTACTCACCACCCGATAAATCGGGCGGTGGTATCCCCTACGGGGCTCGTGCGCTCTGCCGAGGGCTTTATCCGCTGTTGCTGGCAACATCGAAAGGAGGTGCCAGATATGGCAATTTATCATATGCAAGCCAAAGTTGTCAGCCGTGGTTCCGGACGCTCCGCTGTCGCAGCTTCTGCTTATATGAGCTGCAGCCGGATGTATAATGACTATGATGGCATTCAGCATGACTATACAAGAAAGCATGGACTGATTTATCAGGAAGTAATACTCCCACCGATGGCTCCACCAGAATGGAAAGACCGTGAACAACTCTGGAACGCTGTCGAAGCTGCAGAAAAGACAAAAGACAGCCGACTGGCAAGGGAATTTGTTGTCGCACTTCCCGTTGAATTAGATAAGGACAGTAATAGTTCTCTTCTAAAAGATTTTATCCAAAAGAATTTTGTAGATATGGGCATGTGTGCTGACTTTGCTATTCATGATACAGATGGACACAATCCTCATGCACACATTCTGCTTACCGTCCGTCCACTGAATGAAAACGGAACATGGCAGTATAAAACAGAAAAAGAATATCTCTGTATAAAGAATGGAGAAGAAAAAGGATTTACAGCTACTGAATTCAAAGCTGCTCAAAAAGATGGCTGGGAAAAGCAATACAGATATAAAGTTGGAAAAAAGAAGATTTATATGACCGCATCTGACGCACAGGAAAAGGGCTATGACCGCATCGACAAGCATCCTAAAAGTAGCCGCTACGGCAGACAGAATCCTATTTCTGAACAATGGAACAGTGATAAGCAACTCTGTATCTGGAGAGCAAACTGGGCAGATACTGTAAATGAAATGCTTGCCCGCAATCAGATAAATGCATCCATTGATCACCGTAGCTTTGCAGATCAGGGAATCACCGAACAGCCGACCATCCACGAAGGCTATATTGCTCAAAACATGGAAAAGAAAGGAATGATAGCTGACCGCTGTGAAATCAACCGTCAGATTCGTGCAGATAACCAAATGCTCCGGGAATTAAAAGCTCAGGTAGCGAAACTGGCTCAGGCTGTCAAAAAATCTATTCCTGTAATTGCAGAAACAATGGAAACTATCCGAAATCATATGATTTTTATACAATATCATTTACTTCACAATGAAATGCAAAAAGAAGTCATTCATGACTGGATGCAATACTTTAAACCTATTTTAAATAAATATGATGTCACCAAGAAAAACTTAAAAGATAAAATTGCTGAAAGAAAAGACCTGAGAATGCAAAAGGACAAAACCAGTTTTCTGAATCCCATCCAGCATATAAAACTGAATCAGAAACTTACAACCATAACAGAAGAAATCGAAGAATTAAAGTCTCGGAAAGAGCAGCTAATTTCTCAGGCTCAATGCTCCACGGATAAAGACATGACTAAATTGTCCAAGAAATATGACCAGATGGATAAAAATCTGGATATCCTGGATTCGCAGGATGTCATTCTTAAGGAGCAGCTTGAAAAAGACGCCACAGCTTTCCGGGAAGAAAAATTCCGACCGGAACCAGAGCAGTATACCGAATTACTGGATACCAGAATCCAGATTCGACCGGATTTTCGTGATAAACTGATTGAACGGTTAAAAAATACTTTCGCCAAGCATTATGATTATCACCGTCGTGATATTGCCGCAGATGAAGTGGATTATCTTAATCTGGAAGATCCTGATGTCTTCTCCCATCGTGTATGGGAACTGGAATATCAGAGGAAACAGGAAATGCGACGAAATCAGCCTACTAGAACCAAGAAAAAATCACATGATATGGAATTGTAGTATCTTTAAAGGCGTATGAATTTGCTTCAACCCATACGCCTTTATATTCCAATATGAAATTTATCTGAGACAGCTGTTACAGCCTTATACCTATAGCCCAATTTCTATCACTTATTCTTTCCACAACAAAATTTATACTTTAATCCACTTCCACATGGGCACTTCTCGTTTCGAGATATTTTCTTTTTTACAGATATATTTTTATCTTTACTATCTTCTACCTCTTCTCTAACCAGAGGTGGAAAATCCATATCAATAATTCTATTTGTTAGAAGATGATATGGATTAAGTAAATCATCAACAACCATCATTGTAACTTTACTTGTATTTCCCATTTCACCATTGAAACTTGCTGAGTACGACTGTATCACTCCAAATTCATGCATATGATGTTTAGGGTAAGGATCACAATCAACCAACATGATATCTCCTACCATATTTGATTTTCCGTTCAAGAAAATCCCAACGGCAGATAATTGTATAACCTTTCGCAGAGAATTACTATAATTCTTGTCAATGTTAAATATATTGTCGTTATTAAACACACGTAAATCATCTCCAACTAAAGCTGTATACAACAGACTACAAGCATTTTCCAATGATTTTTGAAGAGAGAAAATTATCAATGTTTCAGCTAGTAATATTTCTTCTATTTTTTCAAATTTTGTTCTGCTGTGTCTTGCTCTTGTTGTCGCAAGCCAGACAATAGTCGGAAGCTTTGAAATGGTTAAGAGGAAAAAAGTAAATATCAACACGATGATTTCAATCTCGGCTATCATTTGCTTCTTCCAGAATCTTCTCATGCTGATTTTTTACTTTGCCGACAACAACACGGTCAGCGTTTTTTCGGGTGCGGGAGTTGTTTTGCTCCTGATAAGCGAGGTAAACAATTACATCGTTCATTCAAGAACCGTTGACGCCATGGAAATGTGTACGGGCGACAACAAGGATAAGCTTTACAGTATCGAGGGAATTTCCGACGACAAGGATGCGGTCGAGCTTGCGAAGAATGTTAAGAACACAAGTCCGAGAATCAGATTTTCCTGCAAGACAAAATTCCCGGCTCACCTCATCGAGCTTTGTATGAGCGAAA
>SFQZ01000194.1 GCA_004562915.1 bacterium | reverse complement strand
TACCTACTCTTCCTTTTTCAGCTGCTTACCAACCTGGTTCACATATGTACTCAATCCAGCCACTAGAATACCCTGCACGATTGCCGTGAACACCGCCATAGCGATTTCCTGCAGGTTACCCAGTGGACAGGTTGCCACCACCCAGATTCCAGCCAAAATGATACCAATTGCTCCGAGCGCTGCCGGGATATACTTGTCTTTAATGGTCTGAGACTGTTTCATGGCGATTCCCAAGAAATACAGTACGATTGCCAATACTAAGAGTTCCGGTTTTACATAATTCATGATATTTTCCATGGTTATACCTCTCATTTCTCCCAATCATGGGCTTGCTGATTGATGTGTTTTTCCATCTTATTATATGCATCCGTCACATTGCCGTTCGCCCCCAGCTGCTTCAATCCATCCAGGCAGGCAAGCAGGCAGTAGCATATTACACATTGCTCATCTCTTAACTTTTTGATATCTGCATTCTGCTTATTTTGTTTCAGGTACCACCGGTACACGGCAAAAATGGCAGAAAAAACCACCACCAGAGCTGAAATAACACTTGCCGCGGTGATGATCGTATTTACGTCTACATACACTTTATGTACCTCGATTCTTAATTTTCTGCAAAATAAAAAGACCTCTACGGTCTCGCTCTGATTTCCATATTTCACCTGCTTTCTGGGTATTAAAAAAGAGAGGGGTTAACCTCTCTTATTTTTCAGTGTCATGCGTAAGTATCAACCATACTGAGCTATATGCACCCAATCTCTTTATTGCTGTTTCATATTGCATCTTCGTTTTGACTAGATCTTTCTTTTCTTCTGCTGTATCTGGATATTTTACCAGTATAGAAATTACATTTTTACACCTGGAATACTCTGATAATTCATCTTTCAGATTTTTCAAATTTTTATTATACTCTTTTAATACTTTATCTTCTTGCTCCGAAAGAGAATATCTTTTTTCATATCTAGGAGAGTATAATAATTCTCTTCTTAAATTTTCTACTTGCTCAATTTTTCTTTCATCTTCAGAACTTATTTCAATTTCTCTGAGTATACGGTATATTGATACAATATGCCTTTTTAAATCTTGCACATATTTTTCTTTGTCACGCTCATTATCTTTTTTACGATAATATCTTGTAACTAATACTCCCGTAAGCCATCCAGATACAGCTCCTGTTATTAATCCTATTACTATATCATATAGTATGCACATATTGTCACACTCCTTCCACCGCCATTATACGACAAAAGGAGAGATTTTCCAATGCGTATTATTAGACATTTACCGACTTATTATTACACTGTCGAAATTTGCGGCGAAAACAATTTGAAATCCCCCACCTCCCATTGCTATAATAGAATCGTTCCAACTTAGAAATATCTTGTGCAATTTCTCGTGAGAATCCGTGAGAGTATGGTCGTGATTATTAACCTCTCACGGATTTCTTGCGTCTTAATATCTTTTCCGAATTACGGTCTGCTTCTCCTACTCATCCCGGTTGATCTGCACCAGACACATCATTATTACACCAATTGTAGCTCCTAATGCCGCACATACATAGTACCTCATTCTTCTACCTCCCAATTTCCTGCATATTCCTCCGGACTGTAAGCATTGTTATCTACTTTGCTTCGATACACTTGTCCATTATAGACACAGTATTCCCCAGATTGATAGCAGTCATGCGCTCCGGTCGGGTGTATGAACGGTAACGCCCATTCAGCTTTCCGAGAATGGTACGGTTTCCACAGTGTCCGGACATCAATCGTCCAGCCGGTATTGACTGTGCTGTCATGATCTGTCATGCACTCATACGGCACACCATCTTTTGTCCGGATGTCTCCTGCCTTATATGCTCCCGGCTTCCACTCCCGGAAGAGTGCCGCACAGGAAATGACAAGAGTCTTATCATCCGTTCCCGGTGTCTCCTGTGTGAGCTGGTTCTGTACATACCTCACCAGAGCTTCGATCACATCCGTCATCATGTGGCAAGCCCCCTTTCAATGGCGTCAACCAAATCCTGCATGGTTGGTTCCGGCTCCGGAATCACAGGATCGTCCACCAAACTCCATGCCTGTGATACCACACCGTCTGCGTACTCCAGATGGCTTTCATAGTGTTGTCCCTCCGGTGCATCGGTTGGCATTTCGGTTTCTTGAACTTTGTAGTAACCTAGTTCTGCCAGAACTTCATCCGGTGCATTGAAAATCGCCTTTCCGTTGTATGTAATCCACGGCGGTCTGGATGTGTACCGTGGGGTATTGTTTACTATTTTTGCGTACAATTATTATCAACCCCTTTGCGTTAGTCCGAAATATGGATTTCTTCCAGCATTTATTGCTATATTAATTTTTACAGTGCCATCTTTAAAAGTAACTTTCCCATAATCATCTATGGTTCCCAATCCTAAATTAGCATCGAAACTGTTGTAACAAACAAAATAATAAATTTCATAAGTGTAATATGTTTTTGAGATATCAACATTAATCATTTGATAGTACCGTCCAGACGTTACAATGCTATATGCTTCCATATCTATAAGATTATCGTCTGCTATTTTGCTCTGCTCTGCTCTGCTCTGCTCTGCTCTGCTCTGCTCTGCTCTGCTCTGCTCTGCTCTGCTCTGCTCTGCTCTGCTCTCAGCATTTTATTTTTGTCTCCTCTCTGTGTCAAGTGTTATCTGCCTAATATTAGTATTTTAGAACCGACTCCGAAGTATTTCGTATAACTTCCTACTGATATATTTTGAACTTCATCTACTTTTTTATATGAAAGCGAATTGTTATCACTAGAACGTATAATTGCAAATGGTACATATGCCCCTGAATGCATTAATACATCTGAACTTGCACCAGAATTAATAGAAGTAAACATTCGCGTAGGAATAATAATCCCATTTGCTACTTCAAACCCAAAAACAACCACTTTATTGTTGAGCCCTCCTGATGCATAAGCAAGATTAGTTATATTTCCGCTTACATTAATTCCTGTATTCCACGGAGAACCGGTCACATTAATTCCAACGCGCCCATTTATTGTACTTTCAAATTCTTCATCATTTGCAAAGAACACCGAAACATAAAACTCTTTACAACTTTGCGCATCTGCTGTGTAATAAGATATACTGTTATCTTCTACTGTTTTATCTAATAACACTTTCCATTCTTTCACTTCATCTTCCTCCATTCCCATAGCCATCATTAATCTTCTTCTCATCATCAGGGAGCTCATAAAAACACCCCGATTCCACGAAAAAACGCTTGACGGCTACCGGAATTTATGCGGCGGTCAAGCGTGCTGTGCTGTGCTGTGCTGTGCTGTGCTGTGCTGTGCTGTGCTGTGCTGTGCTGTCAGGATTGTACTTTTGCTCATTCTATCTGTCAACCTCCTATTTCCATGCTTCTACTTTCATCCATGAACCGGCAATTAATTTGTCATTTGCGGAACTAATGCGGAATCTCTTCATAATTTGTTCTCCAGATGGCAAACTGCACCCTCCGCAATAGACTGAACTTGTTACATTTGGTGAAATCACACTTTTAGGAGGCGTAAGCGGAGTTGTTAATGTATACCCATCTATAACCGCTACTTCAAACATCAAAGGCATTAATACTGTTGATACAAATTGCCCTGCATTAAAAAATTTGTCATACTGATCTTCGCTAACAGAAAACCTGAGTCCAGTATTATCAGTGGTTGCTCCTACCATAGCTGTGATTCGGATTCTTTCAGCTTCAAATCCATCTACAAAAAGAACGTCACCGTCATTTTCCGCATATACCGTCTTTACTTCCTTCCAACTCATCTCTTCTTCCTTCCCCTGTCCTAATAACATCATCCTACGGTGTAACATCTCACACCGCCTGTCTCAGACAGGAAGAAAAGTTTAGATTATCCTGTATGTATGTATGTATGTATGTATGTATGTATGTATGTATGTATGTATGTCAAGATTTTACTTCTTATTTTTTTCATGTCAATCCTCCAGTCTGTACACTTCCAAATCAGTTATACTGTTAGTTGCGCCTGAAAATCTAACCCAATAAATTCCATCCGGAACAGTTAAAATGGCATCTGTTCCATTTGGATCACTGGCAAACGCAAAATCCATAATCCTGGTTTTGTCGATATCGTATAGTACATTATATCTATTAGTAATAATAGCCCCACTAGCAAAACCAATTGTTGGCGCTGTCAAAAGATATGTTCCCGTTCTCACTGGAATCCAATCAGTTGCAGACCATCCACTATAGGTAGATTCTGTACCGTTTCTCAGATATACATCAGAAATATCTGTTTCTGGATTGTGCAAATTCTCAGATACAATATTTCCTAATACTCTTCGTCTCATGCCGTCACCCCCCAGTTCTGTGCACACAGACAACCTTCCATGATACTGATCTCATAGATCTTATTCGCATCCACTGTGAAACCAGACGGAATCTTGATTGTATCTGGAAGACTCAGTGTCGTGGCTGTTTCTCCTGACTGAAATACAACATGATACTCGTTTGCAATTCCGGTGTCAGAAGGTTCCGCAAATGTAAGAGTGAGCTCTTCCATCTCCGGGAAAACATATAACTTATTTGGTTCCAGTTCCACTGATGTGTCAGTGCTTCCTTTTTCGATTCTCACAGTGCCACCGGAACCTCCAGAACCCTCCGGGATGGTTACTGTGACTGCACCGGAACCATCATATTCCGCAGTAACCGCACCGGCAAATGTTAGTTTCTGGGGATTCGGAAGTTTTTCCGGAATGATAATCCCATCAATCAAAGCCTTAAGTGCAACACCCTGAGCTGCCGACAAAGGCTTATTTGATACGTTCGTAGTCAGATTATCAATAATATCTGATACACTTACCTTACTGGTTGTAATGGCATCAATCAGACTCTTGTTGGACTTGATATACGCCACAATTTCACTCATCTGGTCAAGTGTGGTATCGTCGCTGTCTGCCAGCGCATTTAATCGCTGTGTCAGCCCGGATATCAGTTCCCGGATATCATTGTGGGCATCTCCTGCCGTGTTATGGGCTGATACTTTACCATCTGCTGTCCCGGAGGCTTCTGCACCGACTTCTGATGCCGTGTAGGTCGGCTTCTGTGGCTGTTTCGCCCATTCTGGAACGGTCGGGTCAGTCTCAGTAATCGTTATTGGATTATTGTCCATATAGCTATTTACAGCATTTGATATCTGCTCATCGGTAGGATTTCCTATATTTTCAATATCACTTGCTAGTTCATTAAATTTATCTCCTGTAACTTTTGCATCCGCTGCCTGTCCTGTTTTTGACAAGGTTTCATCAATCAAAATATTACTATCGCCATTCCATTCATCAAAATATTTTTTCAGTGTTTCTGATGTTACGGTTCCTTCAATTTTTGCAGCCGTTCCATCTTTCCAGCAAAACCATATAACTGGTTTGTCTGTAGCAATCGCCAATTCCCCTGAAACCATTTTTGACTCATCAAAGTCAGATTCCAGTCCTCTCCGCACTCGAATGGTGCCATTAAATATAGCCATAATTATTTTTCCTTCCAATCACTGAACGTTCCACCATTAATCTCATCTACATTTTCCAGAGACATGGAATCCAGCTTTTCTATGATTTGTTGATATACATCTGGAGTCGGAGGTGTTGATGCATCTGATTTTACATATCCGGATTTCTTAATAGTCACATATGCCTGATTTGCGGTAACCAGATCCCCGCAATAGACAGATACTTTTCCAATTGCATCTTGCTCCGTGTCAAAAAATTCCCATGGAACTTCACAATTCCCATATACATCAATGATCTGAGATTTTTTATAACTCCCAAGAACAAACAATGCTGTTTTTGTTCCCTGCCACTCATCCGTCAAGAAATCAAAATGGGCGTTGAAATAATTCCTGCTTTTAGCTACTGGTGTATTATTGTCAATTCTTTCAATGCATTGTCCTTTTACACAAAATTCTAATACGGGCATGTCTCATCAACCTTCCTATATACTTTTTTGATAGTAGTAATACCAGACTCTTACTCCAGTTTATTTTCTCTGATATAATCCCGGATTGCTTCAATATGCCCATGAAGTTCGGTATCTACAGCATAAAAGTTTTTCTTATTATTGGTGCTGATAGGCTCTCCGGTATCTGAGTTGATTTCATTGTATGTGTAGCTCACCCGGTCACCGCCATCTATGCTGAGAACCATGAAGCTGCTAAGTTGATTAATTGTCTGTGACATGCGATATTCCTCCTGTTCTGGTTGTGAAATCATTTATCTGTACTATATAGCACATCCTCTTGTTCCGTGATTATCTGATTAATTTCCTTCATGTACTCTGTTTCATAATCAATTTCTTGCGGCTGTTCTTCTCGTTCGAACGTCTCCAACCGCTCATATTCATACCCCTTCTGTTTCACTTTGACTTCCCATGCAAATTTGAGATTCGGAGTACCTTTTACCACAAAAAAAGCAGGCTCTTTCGAGTCTACCCAAATATCTCCCTGTCCTTCTTTTTGAA
>SFQZ01000051.1 GCA_004562915.1 bacterium | reverse complement strand
CGGATGGGAATTTTTTAACTGGAGCTGGGTAGGAACACCGAAACTTGCTTTCTGGGTTGTAGTTATCATGGCAGTATGGCAGAATGTAGGATTTTATATGGTCAATTATATTGCCGGTATCATTGATGTACCAAAGGAATTGATCGAGGCTGCAAAAATAGACGGAGCTAATGCTTTTCAGGTATTTCGAAAGATTACAGTTCCGCTGATTATGCCGGCGGTATCCATCTGTATGTTGACATCTTTGACATTTGCATTCAAATTGTTTGATATTATCATGGTATTTACAAAAGGTGGTCCTGCAAACTCTACAGTCTCCGTTGCCTATAATATTTATAAAGAAGCATTTGTCAACAGCAAGTATGGTCTTGCAACAGCAAAATCATTGGTATTTGTTGTATTTGTATTGATTGTAACAGCAATTCAGCTTAAAGTAACTAAGAGTAAGGAGGTAGAAGCATAATGAAAAATGGTTTAAAGAAAATCAAAAAGATTAATCCATTAGCGGTTATCGTTTTTGTATGCTCTGTTTTCTGGCTGATGCCGCTTATTCTGATTTTTATTAACTCTTTTAAGCCGTACAATGATATGCTTCAGCATTTTCTGGCTTTGCCGAAGAGCTGGAGTCTGGATATGTACATAGAAACATGGACAAAGTTTAAGTTTCCGATGTTGATAAAGAATACATTACTGTACACGATCTGTACGGTATTGATGATTGTTCTTCTGGCTCCTATGGCTGCATATAAGCTGGCGAGAACGAAGAATAAAATGAGTGGAATCTGCTTTGTTCTGATTATTATGCCTATGATGGTACCATTCCAGTCCTATATGATTACTTTGACAAGATTAGTTGCCAATGTAAATCTTACCGGTACAAAAATGGGTCAGATTCTGGTAAGTATCGGTCTGTGTATGCCTCTGGCTGTGTATATGATTCATGGTTTTGTAAAAAATGTGCCACTTGAACTGGAAGAATGTGCATGTATCGACGGAGCAAGTAAGATTCGTACATATTTTAGCATTGTACTTCCTCTGCTGAAACCAATCCTGACGACTGTTGTAGTTCTTGATACACTGGCTACATGGAATGATATCATCACCAACCAGTTGATCGTTGGAGGAAATGCACAGGCGATGAATATTCAAAATGCATTGTATATGCAGTTCTCTGCCCAGACAGCAGACTGGGAACATGCTCTTCCCGGTATCGTAATGTCTATGATACCAAGTTTGATTTTCTTTGTGGCAATGCAGAAACATATTGTGGGTGGTGTTACCGCAGGTGCAGTGAAAGGTTGATTGACAGCAGTATGGAGTATTTAGAAAAAGGAGAAGTGTGGGAAAATGAAGATTGGTGTATTGATTGAACTTTTTAAGGATACAGATATTGATGAACGATTTGCAGAGTTAAAATCTATGGGGATGGAAAGCTGTCAGCTGGTATGCTGGGACAGAGAAATCCTTCATGATGACAGTGTGGCAGAGGCAGTAAATCGGGCGGTTGAAAAACATGGAGTTCATATTACCGCTTTCTGGTGTGGATGGGAAGGACGCAGAGTATGGGATTTTTATGAAGGACAGCTTACATTAGGACTGGTACCTGCCGATTATAGAGTAGAAAGATTGAAAATGCTTATGGAAGGCTCTGATTTTGCAAAGAAAATTCATGCGACAGATTTTGCTACTCATGTGGGATATATGCCGGAAAATCCTTATGATCCGAAATATGAAGAAGTTTTGGTAGCATGCAAGGCAATCGTGGAGAAATGTAAAGAGAATGGACAGAATTTCCTGTTTGAGACAGGACAGGAAACACCGGTTACATTAAAACGTGCGATTCAGGATATTGAGAAAGTGTTAGGTAAAGGAAATGTGGGAATCAATCTGGATCCTGCAAACCTGATTATGTATGGCAAGGCAAATCCTGTAGATGCTCTGGAAGTATTTGGAGAATATGTAAGAGGAATTCACGGAAAAGATGGTATGTACCCCACAGACGGACATTCTCTGGGAGCAGAGGTTCCACTGGGACAGGGAAAAGTAAATTATCCGGCATTCGTAGCTAAGCTGAAAGAAATCGGATATGAAGGAGATATTACAATCGAACGTGAGATTTCCGGAGAAGAACAGAAAAAAGACATTATCATGGCTAAAGAAGTACTGGATAAATTGATCGGATAATTCATGCGGTATTTCATGGAAAAACGGTACACGGCAAAAGAGAGTGTGGTATACTTTCAGAAGTGTACCGTTTTCTTTGTTTTAAAAAGCAGGAGGTTTATGATGACAGATAAAGTATTATATGAAGAATTATGTCCAAAAGAATTTGAAGAGAGGATTGCAGCGTGTCCGATCGCATATTTGCCATTGGGTACCCTGGAATGGCATGGGCCCCATTTACCCCTTGGTGCTGACGGAATTCAGTCACAAGAATTATTTGTACGAGTGGCAAACAAAGTAGGTGGAGTAGTTCTGCCTAAGCTATTTCTCGGACCGGATCGCTATTATCATGATCCGAAAAAAGAATTTTATGGAATGGATATCTATACAGGGGGAACTGTGGTTCCTTATGAAATGCAGCAGCTTCCGGGAAGTGCTTACTGGATGCCGGATCATCAATATCAGCAGATGATACTGCGTATTGCAGCAAATCTTTCCCGGGCAGGTATTAAAATACTGGTAGCCCATGGTCACGGCCCATCTACCTGGCAGTTTTGTGACCTGAAAAATGAAATTAAAACGGTGTATGGTATTGATTGCTATACGGCTTTTGATTTTCTGAAGGATGATGTTCTTGGATATCAGTGTGATCATGCAGCCGCAAATGAAACTTCCATAACTATGGCAGTACGCCCGGAACTGGTACAGATGGAACGTATTCTTTCGGGAGAAGAGGCTCCAATAGCAATGGCTGGAAGAGATCCCCGTGAATTTGCATCTGATGAATATGGTAAACAGGTGCTGGAAGCAAATGTGGAAGCGATGAGCAAAGGATTATTGTCATTTTTGTATTGACAAGCGATTATAGTATTAGTATTATTACTAATAAGTAGGGATGAATTAATTAACACCACTTATAAGCATAACTAATGAATATTTATGAGCAAAGGAGACAAGCAATGGCAAAAGTAGGAATTGTTATGGGAAGTGATTCTGATATGCCTGTTATGAGCAAAGCAGCAGATATATTGGAAAAATTAGGAGTAGATTATGAAATGACCATTATTTCCGCACACAGAGAGCCTGACGTGTTTTTTGAATATGCAAAAACTGCAGAGGAAAAAGGGTTTAAAGTGATTATTGCGGGAGCAGGTATGGCTGCACATCTTCCGGGTATGTGCGCGGCTATTTTCCCGATGCCGGTGATCGGTATTCCAATGCATACGACTTCTCTGGGAGGAAGAGATTCTCTGTATTCTATCGTACAGATGCCTACAGGTATTCCGGTTGCTACGGTAGCAATTAATGGTGGAGCAAACGCAGGAATTCTGGCAGCAAAAATTCTGGCAACTTCCGATCCTGAACTGCTTGCACGTCTGAAAGCTTATTCAGAAGAGATGAAAAATGAAGTGATTGCAAAAGATGCAAAACTTCAGGAAGTCGGATATAAAAATTATACAAAATAATCTGTAGAATACGTAACTGCAGAAAAAGCACATAGGGAGGAAGAAAATGGATTATAAGAAAGCTGGAGTAGATATTGAAGCTGGTTACAAATCAGTGGAATTGATGAAAGAACATGTAAAGAAAACCATGCGTGAAGAGGTTCTGGGAGGTCTTGGCGGATTTTCAGGAGCATTTTCACTGGCTAAGATTAAAGAGATGGAAGAGCCTGTACTGCTGTCCGGTACAGACGGATGTGGAACAAAGGTAAAACTGGCTATGATCATGGACAAACATGATACGATTGGTATTGATGCAGTAGCTATGTGTGTAAATGATATTGCCTGTGCAGGTGGAGAACCGCTGTTTTTCCTGGATTATATCGCATGTGGAAAGAATTATCCGGAAAAAATCGCTTCTATCGTAAAAGGTGTTGCAGATGGCTGTCTGCAGTCAGAAGCTGCCTTGATCGGTGGTGAGACAGCAGAGCATCCTGGTCTGATGCCGGAAGATGATTACGATCTGGCAGGATTTGCTGTTGGTGTATGTGATAAGAAAGATATGATCACCGGTGAAAATCTGAAAGCAGGTGATGTGCTGATTGGTATGGCTTCTTCTGGTGTACACAGCAATGGGTTTTCTCTGGTAAGAAAAGTATTTGAGATGACAAAAGAATCTCTGGATACTTATTATGATGAACTGGGCAAAACTCTTGGAGAGGCTCTTCTGGCTCCTACAAAGATTTATGTAAAAGCATTGAAGAGTGTGAAAGCAGCAGGAGTTACTGTAAAAGCATGCAGCCATATTACGGGTGGTGGATTCTATGAAAACGTTCCTCGTATGCTGAAAGATGGAGTTCATGCTGTGATTGAGAAAGACAGCTATCCGGTTCCTCCAATCTTCCCGTTGATGGCAAAAACAGCAGATATTGAAGAAAAAATGATGTACAATACTTTCAACATGGGACTTGGTATGATTGTTGCTGTTGATCCGGCTGATGTTGAAAAGACAATGGAAGCTATCAAAGCAGCTGGCGAAACTCCATATGTAGTTGGTAGAATTGAAGCAGGCGAAAAGGGAGTGACCTTATGTTAAAAATGGCAGTTTTGGTATCCGGAGGCGGAACCAATCTTCAGGCTATTATGGATAAAATTGATGATGAAAGCATCACAAATGCTGAAATTTCTGTAGTCATCAGTAACAATCCCAATGCCTACGCTCTCGAGAGAGCAAAAAAGCATGGAATTGAGGCCAGATGTATTTCTCCAAAACAGTTCGAAAGTCGTGCTCAGTTTAATGAAGCACTTCTGGCATCTATCCAGTCTTATCAGGTTGATCTGGTGGTACTGGCAGGATGTCTGGTTGTAATTCCGGAGATTATGGTCAAAGCATATCCGAACAGAATTATTAATATTCATCCGGCTCTGATTCCATCTTTTTGCGGAACCGGGTATTATGGTCTGAAGGTTCATGAAGCTGTTCTGGCAAGAGGTGTGAAAGTTACAGGTGCAACCGTGCATTTTGTTGATGAAGGTACGGATACCGGACCGATCATTCTGCAAAAAGCTGTGGAAGTACAGGAAGGAGATACTCCGGAGATTCTGCAGCGGCGGGTGATGGAGCAGGCGGAATGGGTGATCATGCCGCAGGCGATTGATCTGATTGCAAATGGAAAGATCCAGGTCGTTGATGGTCTGGTAAAAAGAATAAACTAAAACTTTGATTACAGGATTGTGAAAGCTGTCTGCTGTACACAATCCGTAATTACTTTAGACACTTGAATACAGGAAAGGACGCAAGTTATGAAAGTTTTAATTGTAGGAAGCGGCGGAAGAGAGCATGCGATTGCATGGAAAGTGGCACAGAGCCCGAAGGTTGACAAGATTTACTGTGCACCGGGCAATGCCGGTATTGAAGAATTCGCAGAATGTGTGCCGATTGGTGCAATGGAATTTGATAAGCTGGTTGCATTTGCAAAAGAGAAAGCAATTGATCTGACAGTGATCGGTATGGATGATCCACTGGTTGGCGGTGTGGTAGATGCATTTGAAGCAGAAGGGCTCCGTGTATTCGGACCACGCAAGAATGCTGCAATTTTGGAAGGCTCCAAAGCATTTTCAAAAGATCTGATGAAAAAGTATAACATTCCTACAGCCGCATATGAGAATTTTACAGACCCTCAGGCTGCTCTGGAGTATCTTGAGACTGCAAGGTTCCCGATTGTACTGAAGGCAGACGGTCTGGCACTGGGTAAAGGAGTACTTATCTGCAATACTCTTGAGGAAGCCAAAGACGGTGTAAAAGAGATTATGGAGGATAAGAAGTTCGGAAGTGCCGGCAATACCATGGTAATTGAAGAGTTCATGACCGGACGCGAGGTATCTGTTCTTTCTTACGTGGATGGAAAAACCATCAAGCCAATGACTTCCGCACAGGATCATAAGAGAGCCAAGGACGGAGATCAGGGATTGAATACCGGCGGTATGGGAACTTTTTCACCAAGCCCGTTCTATACAAATGAAGTAGATGAGTTCTGTAAGAAATATATTTATCAGCCTACCGTGGATGCTATGGCTGCAGAAGGCAGAGAGTTTAAAGGAATTATTTTCTTTGGTCTGATGATCACAGAGGATGGTCCAAAGGTTCTGGAGTACAACGCCCGTTTCGGTGATCCGGAAGCACAGGTAGTGCTGCCAAGAATGAAAACAGATATTATTGATGTGTTCGAGGCATGTATCGACGGAACACTGGATCAGGTTGATCTGCAGTTTGAGGATAATGCAGCAGTCTGCGTAGTGCTTGCTTCTGATGGATATCCGGTTTCATATAAAAAAGGATTCCCAATCAAAGGACTTGAGAATTTCAAGGACAAAGATGGATATTATGTATTCCATGCAGGAACAGCCAAAAAAGACGGACAGATCGTTACAAACGGTGGACGTGTTCTCGGCGTTGTTGCAAAAGGTGATGATCTGAAAAAAGCCAGAGCAAATGCCTATGAAGCAATCAAACTGGTAGAATTTGAGAACAAATATTACCGTAACGATATCGGAAAAGCAATTGACGAGGCGTAAGTATTCTAATACAGTTTAAAATTCATTGTATCTTTTTGCCGATGTGGGGCATGTACCCACATCGGCTTCTAATTTAATCGTATCTCATATCGGCATCTATCTGCCGGAAATCCAATGAAAAAGAAGTTGCTGCATCCAGAATTACAGAATCATTTATTTATCTGTTGGAAATTCAATGAAAATATGCTTATTTCATCGAGATATTTCCGAAGCTTAATCAAAAAATCATAATCTATCAGTTAAGATCCCGGAAGGTTATAATACTCTAATTGTGTTTCAGGTTGCTAATATGAAATACAATTCAGAAAACAATCATGCTTATGATTCAGCATTATTTACTATAGATATCAATATTGAGGGATAATAGTCCCCAGTCGCTTCATGGTAAGCCTCGCATGCGGAATCAGCCCATGAAGTTTTATCTGCAGCAGTTACTTCTCCTGTCTCCAGATTGGCTGCATAGAAATTCAGTATGCTGGTATTGCCCAGTTGATTGCCGGTTGAATCATAATGTTCTTCGTAATAAACGAACAGATGACATTTTCCGTTTTGGGAAATGCGGTCATACGTAAGGGCAGCTTTTTCCGGTGCTCTTGCGTCAACTGCAGAGGAATCGGAGGTCGTATCTTGGTTGTTTTGAGCATAATAAGCTTCTGTTGATGTCCCGGAAGTGTCCCCGGAATCCTTCCATGTGCCTGGAATCGGTTTTCTTGCAAAAAACAATACAGGCATGCACCGATACGAAGGATCGGGATCTGGAAAACTGGCTGTAATTACCTGTATAGAGCCATCTTCAAGTATTTTTTCATCATCCATGGAAAAGAGACCCATGAGACTCAAAAAGAACAGGACACATAGAGATACGATGACGTAAACAGTCAATACAAAAATAAGAAATCCCTCCTTTTTAATCCCAAATAAAGCTACATAAAATTAAATAGAGAAAGCTGTTTGTTCTTTCGTAAGTTCTGCTCTGCCTGCAATAATACCACTTTTCAGTTCCGTTGTCTTCTGAAATTGAAAAATTGTAAAGATTCTGGACTGCATGAATATATACGAAAACTTTTCATTTTATAAAGGAAATCAGGAAAATGTACGCAATAATATAATAAAAGATAATAGTTACGTGTAAATGAGCAAGAAGCAGGGAGGTGTATGTTTTGAATATCAGAGAAAGTGCAGAAGAAAAAGAGTACCGGAATTTGAGTCCCTATGCGTCACACAGCCGGGAATCCAAAGGCAGAAAAACACCGGAACCAGAGTGTGATATTCGGACGGTTTATCAAAGGGACAGAGACAGAATCATTCATTCGAAGGCGTTTCGGAGACTGAAAGATAAGACCCAGGTGTTTTTGGCGGCGCAGGGGGATCATTACCGGACACGGCTGACCCATACGCTGGAAGTATCCCAGACGGCAAGAACCATTGCGAAAGCATTGGAATTGAATGAAGATCTGGTGGAAGCAATTGCTCTGGGACATGATTTGGGGCATACGCCTTTTGGACATGCAGGGGAAGCAGCCCTTGATGAAATATGCCCCAGTGGCTTTGCCCATTATAAGCAGAGCATCCGTGTGGTGGAACTTCTGGAAAAAAACGGAGAAGGACTGAATCTGTCCTGGGAAGTGAGAGATGGAATTAAGAATCACAGGACATCCGGTACACCCCATACGCTGGAAGGCCAGGTTGTTCGTTTGTGTGATAAAATCTCGTATATCCATCACGATATGGACGATGCGGAAAGAGCGGGAATATTGAGTGAAGATGATGTCCCTATCACTATACGTGTAGTGCTGGGTGACTCCTGTAAAGAACGTTTGAATACATTGATTCATGATATTATTACGACCAGTTACGGAAAAGACAAAGTGCAGATGTCATCGGATGTAGAAGATGCCATGAAAATGCTCCGAAAACTTATGTTTACCAGTGTGTACCGTAATCCGGCAGCAAAAAAAGAAGAAGAAAAAGCGAAAAGAATGCTAAAAGAAATGTATATGTATTACAGCAAGAATCCGGATACCATGTCGAACGAGTACAGACAGCTGATCCGTCGGGGAGAGCCATTGGAACGGGTAGTCTGTGACTACATATCGGGAATGACAGATCAATATTCCATGGCAAAATTTAAGGAAATATTTGTACCGTCCGGATGGGCAGTATACTGATTAAAAATTAATGTACATAAACAGTTACGAAAAAAATCGAAATAAAAAAAGGAAATCAGAATTTTGTGGGGAATATAATCTATGTGACGTTTAAATCGTGTGATAGAAAACTGTGGAGGAAACATGAGATATTCGGAAGATCTGATTGAAGAGATACGGATGAGAAATGATATTGTAGATGTAATATCCGGATATGTGAAACTGCAGAGAAAGGGCAGTTCTTATTTCGGATTATGTCCGTTTCACAATGAAAAATCACCTTCTTTTTCAGTAAGCCCTTCCAAACAGATGTATTATTGCTTCGGATGCGGAGCGGGAGGAAATGTTTTTACATTTTTGATGGAGTATGAAAATTTAACTTTTGTGGAAGCACTCCGTATGCTTGCCGACCGGGCGGGCGTGGAGCTGCCGCAGATCGAGTATTCGAAAGAGGCAAAAGCACAGGCGGATCTGAAAGCCACACTTCTGGAAGTAAATAAGGAGGCTGCCAAATATTATTATTATCAGCTTCGTCGAGAGAACGGCCGACAGGGTATGGATTATCTGAAAGGCAGAGAGCTGAGCGATGAGACAATCAACAAGTTTGGTCTCGGTTATTCGGGCAAGTTCAGCAATGATCTATATCGTTATCTGAAAAGCAAGAATTATTCCGATGAGATTTTGCGGCAATCCGGTCTTTTTAATGTGGATGAACGGAAAGGAATGTATGACAAATTCTGGAACCGGGTGATTTTTCCCATCATGGATGTGAATCATCGTGTGATCGGATTCGGAGGAAGGGTCATGGGAGATGTAAAGCCCAAATACCTGAACTCACCGGAAACAAAGATTTTTGATAAAAGCCGTAATCTGTATGGACTGAATATGGCAAGAAGCTCCAGAAAGAAGAATCTGATCATCTGTGAGGGATATATGGATGTGATTTCCATGCATCAGGCAGGTTTTAACAATGCAGTTGCTTCTCTGGGAACAGCTCTCACTTCACAGCAGGCCAGTCTTTTAAAACGTTATACAGATGAAGTCCTGATCATCTATGACAGTGATGAAGCGGGAGTGAAGGCAGCCCTTCGAGCTATCCCCATGCTAAAGACAGCCGGACTTTCAACCAAGGTGATCAACCTGAAGCCTTATAAAGACCCGGATGAATTTATCAAAAATATGGGAAAAGAAGCATTTCAGGAGAGGCTGGATCATGGAATGAACAGTTTCCTGTTTGAACTGCATGCGATGGAACAGCAGTATGAGATGGAGGATCCTCAGGGAAAAACGGATTTTTTTAAGGAAACGGCCCAGAAGCTTTTGCGTTTTGAGGATGAAATTGAGAGAAACAATTACATTCAGGCAGTGGCAGATGCTTATCATATTCCGCCGGAGGATCTGCGAAAGATGGTAAACCGGATGGCAATGAGAGGTGCGGGCATCCAGGAACCGATCAAACCCAAATCCGGATTGAATCGTTCCCATGAAAAGCAGGATGGTTATACCATGTCACAGAAGTTGATGCTCACCTGGATGACTTCGTATCCGGAGATTTTCGGGGAAGTAGCCAGATACATCAGCCCTGAAGACTTTACGAATCCGCTGTATCATACGGTGGCAGAAATGCTTTATGAACAGTATGCTGCAGGTGAATTGAATCCCGCAAGGCTTTTAAACAGATTCACTGACAGTGAAGAACAAAAAGAAGTGGCTGCTGTGTTTAATGCACAGATTCCTCTGGAGACAGATGAAGAACGAAAGAAGGCACTTCTGGATGTTATATGCAGATTGAAGGAAGACAGCATAGCACATCGTACCGCCCGGCTGGATCCTACTGATATGCAGGGACTGATGAATCTGATGCAGTCCAAGAAAGAATTGGAGGATCTGAAAGCGGGTAAGCTGCATTTGCATATTTCTTTTAATTAAGGATAAAATATAAACAATCTATGGAAGGATGGAAAACAAATGGAAATGGATAAAGCTCAGTTTGCGGAAAAACTGAAAGCACTTCTGGAAATGGGAAAGAAGAAAAAAAATGTTCTGGAGTACCAGGAGATCAATGATTTCTTTCAGGGAATCACATTGACAACCGACCAGATGGATATGATCTTTGAGTATCTGGAGAGCAACGGAATCGATGTTCTCCGGATCACGGAAGAGGATGCGCTGTTAGATAATGACGATATTCCGTTGGAAGAGGAAGAGGTGGATATGGAAAATATTGACCTGTCCGTTCCGGAAGGAGTCAGTATCGAGGATCCTGTACGTATGTATCTGAAAGAAATCGGAAAAGTGCCTCTGTTAAGTGCAGAGGAAGAAATCGAACTGGCAAAAAGAATGGAATCCGGGGATGAGTCTGCAAAAAAACGACTGGCAGAAGCTAACCTGCGTCTGGTAGTCAGCATTGCAAAGCGTTATGTGGGCCGTGGAATGCTGTTTCTTGATCTGATCCAGGAAGGAAATCTGGGTCTTATTAAGGCTGTTGAAAAATTCGATTACACAAAAGGTTATAAGTTCAGTACGTATGCTACCTGGTGGATTCGTCAGGCAATCACAAGAGCAATTGCGGATCAGGCAAGGACGATCCGTATTCCGGTGCATATGGTGGAGACCATCAACAAACTGATCCGTGTGTCCCGTCAGCTGCTCCAGGAGCTTGGTCGTGAACCAACGCCGGAAGAGATTGCGGAAGAAATGAATATGCCGGTGGAACGTGTTCGTGAAATCCTTAAAATTTCTCAGGAACCGGTATCTCTGGAAACCCCGATCGGTGAAGAAGAGGACAGTCATCTTGGCGATTTTATTCAGGATGATAATGTTCCTGTACCTGCAGATGCCGCCGCATTTACATTGCTGAAAGAACAGCTTGGAGAAGTACTGAGTACATTGACAGAGAGAGAACAGAAAGTACTTCGTCTCAGATTCGGACTGGATGACGGCAGAGCCAGAACTCTGGAAGAAGTAGGAAAAGAATTTAATGTTACGAGAGAGCGTATCCGTCAGATTGAAGCAAAAGCTCTCCGCAAACTGCGCCACCCCAGCCGCAGCCGCAAGCTAAAGGATTATCTGGATTGATTCATCTTTCCAAGCGTCTCCGGATGAATGCATCTTTTGTGACACCGGGCAGCCGGCTTGCGGATGTGGGAACGGATCATGGTTATATTCCTATCGCGCTGGTGATGGAAGAAAAGATACCGTCCGCATTGGCAATGGATGTCAACGAAGGTCCGCTGGAGCGCGCAAAAGAACATATCCGGGAATTTCATTTAGAATCCTGTATACATACCCGCCTCTCTGATGGTGTGCTTGCTTTGCACTCCGGGGAGGCGGATTCTGTCCTTATCGCCGGAATGGGCGGGGCGTTGACCGTAAAAATCCTGAGTGAAGGGGAACAGGTACTGAAGTCTGTAAAAGAACTGATCCTGCAGCC
The DNA here is from genome assembly GCA_004562915.1 of bacterium. Taxonomy (GTDB): domain Bacteria; phylum Bacillota; class Clostridia; order Lachnospirales; family Lachnospiraceae; genus Oliverpabstia. Next base: position 10,338 of record SFQZ01000051.1, on the reverse strand, counting down.
TCAGTCAGAGATTGATAAAGTACGCCGGTATCTGGAAAAGGCTGGATATAGGATTATACAGGAAGATATGGTATGTGAGGATGGAAAATATTATTCGGTGATGAAAGCAGTTGCTGGGGAAATGCATTATGATCGGGAAATTTTTTATCAATATGGGAAATTATTGTTGGAAGCAGGACACCCTGTTTTGAAAGATTATCTTGAACAGAGGCGGAGTGTATGTGAAACGATCCAAAGAAAACTGACGCAGGATGGAAAAAAAGAAGAACGTACACAAAACAGAATCCGACAGATTCAGGAAGAAATCCGGCAGATTCAGGAAGCTCTGGCATATGATAGCATAGAGGTATGAGATATGATATGTAAAGAAATAGCGGAAAAACTTGCCATACGTTGGAACCCGTCCTATGCAATGGACTGGGATAATGTGGGGCTGTTGGCAGGAAGAGAAGAGAAAGATATCAAAAAAATATTTGTGGCTCTGGATGTGACAGATGAGACACTGGAACAGGCCCTGGAATTTGGGGCAGATCTGATGATTACCCATCATCCGCTGTTGTTTTCTCCGATCAAGAAAATCAATACCGGAGATTTTATTGGAAGACGGCTGATCAGGATGATTCAGAAGGATTTGTGTTATTACGCCATGCACACAAATTTTGATGTCACCGGTATGGCTGCACTGAATCAGGAATGTCTGGGTCTTCAAAATGCAGAAGTTTTGGAAGTGACATCACAAGAACCCATAGAAGGAATTGGACGCATCGGAGAACTGAAAGAACGTATGAGTCTTGGAGAATTTGCCGGAAAAGTAAAAGAAGGTTTTCAGATTCCGGATGTACGGGTCTATGGGGAACCGGAACAGACGATCCGGAGAGTGGCAGTAAGCAGTGGTTCCGGAAAAAGCATGATAAAAACAGCACTTGAGAAGAAGGCAGATGTGATTGTGACAGGAGATATTGATTACCATTCGGGAATTGATTCGGTGGCACAGGGGCTGGCTGTGATTGACGCAGGACATTATGGAACCGAATATTGCTTTATAATCTATATGAAACAGGAACTTAAAACAATGTTTCCTGATATGGAGGTTGGTGCCGCAGCAGTCCGACATCCGTATCAGATTATGTGATTTTGACAGCAGGAGGTGCAGCGATGGACGCAAAGAAAGAGACAAAAATGTGTAAGGTGACAATCTGCGGACAGAACAGGGAATATCCGGAAGGAACTGCTTATGGAGAAATCGTAAAAGAATTTGAGGAACAGTCAGAGTATCCGGTGGTATTGGTCATGGCAGACAGAAAACTGAGGGAACTGCATAAAAGGATTCACCATGACTGTCATGTATCCATGATATCCTTTACGGATGACATCGGACACAAGACTTACAAAAGAAGTATGAATCTGCTGCTATTAAAAGCAATCTACCATGTGGCAGGGCATGAGAATATACGGAAGGTGGTTCTTCAGTTTACTGTCAGTTCCGGTTTTTATTACACAATTGACGGTGATGTGACGATTGATGAAGAGTTTCTGGAAAAAGTGGAAACTTATATGCATCAGCTGGTGGCAAAGAAAGCACCTGTCATGAAAAGAAGTATATCTACCTCTTCTGCAGTGGAACTGTTCCATCGCTACGGGATGTATGATAAAGAGAAACTGTTCAAATATCGTCGTGTGTCCAGAGTCAATATCTACAGCCTGGAAGAGTTCGAGGACTATTTTTATGGATATATGGTATGGCATACCGGATATCTGAAATATTTCAAGCTCTACCCTTATGACGAAGGATTTGTTTTGCAGATGCCGAAACAGAAAGCACCGGAAGTTGTGCCGCCTTTTGTTCCTTCACCCAAGATTTTTCAAGTGCAGAAAGAATCGGAAAAATGGGGAAAAATGATGGAGGTATCTGTAGTAGGTGAATTAAATGAGAAAATTTCTCGTGGAAATATTAAAGAATTGATACTGATTTCCGAAGCACTGCAGGAAGGAAAAATAGCGGGAATAGCAGAACAGATTTGCCAGCGGAAGAATGTAAAATTTGTAATGATTGCAGGACCTTCGTCTTCAGGAAAGACCACATTTTCACACAGACTGTCTGTGCAGCTTGCGGCACATGGTCTGAAACCTCATCCTATTGCGGTGGATAATTATTTCGTTAACAGAGAAGACACTCCGGTGGATGAAAACGGAAAGTATAACTTTGAGTGTCTGGAAGCGATTGATGTGGAATTATTTAATCGTGACATGAATGCTTTGCTCCGGGGAGAACAGGTGGAGCTTCCAAGATATAATTTCCGGGTGGGAAAAAGGGAATACAAAGGAGATTTCCTTAAGATGAAGCCAAATGATATTCTGGTTATTGAGGGAATTCATGGATTAAATGATAAAATGAGTTATTCGCTGCCCAGGGAAAGTAAGTTCAAGATCTATATCAGCGCTCTTACACAGTTAAATATCGATGAGCATAACAGGATACCCACCACAGACGGACGACTGATCCGGCGAATGGTACGGGATAACCGTACCCGCGGAATCAACGCGAAGGAGACCATTTCCATGTGGGCTTCTGTGAGAAGGGGCGAAGATGAAAATATTTTTCCATATCAGGAAGAGGCGGATGTAATGTTTAATTCTGCACTTCTCTACGAACTGTCAGTTCTGAAATTATATGCAGAACCGCTGCTCTTCCAGATTGACAAGTCAGAAGAGGAGTATTATGAGGCAAAAAGGCTTCTGAAATTTCTGGATTATTTTGTAGGAGTTCCCAGTGAAGATATCCCCAATAATTCGATTTTGAGGGAATTTGTCGGCGGAAGCTGTTTTGAAGTATGAAATTCCGTATTTGACGGGACGAAGTGATTATGATAGAATAAACAACGTAAGTAGAATAAATGGTCGCGGCTGACATATGCCGAAAGGTGTCAGGTGAGGAAAGTCCGGGCTTCATAGGGCAGGATGCCGGATAACGTCCGGTGGAGGTGACTCCAAGGCCAGTGCAACAGAAATATACCGCCAGTATTTTGCTGGTAAGGGTGGAAGGGCAGTGTAAGAGACTACCGCCTCGATGGTAACAGCGAGGGCACATGTAAACCCCATCCGAAGCAAGACCGAAAAAAAGCAAAGTGGCTGCCCGTCACGCTTTTAGGTGGGTCGCTTGAGCCTGTTGGCGACAGCAGGATTAGATAGATGACCATTCACGACATAACCCGGCTTATCGTTCTGCTTACCTTATATGAAAAAAAAAGCCGCAGAAGAAAATTCTGTGGCTGTATTATTATGAGACAAGGGGCAAAAAGTCTGTCAGGGCATGCTCGCATGCCAGTGACAGATTTTGGGGACCGCAAAACATGAGGAAGAAGCCCGAATAGGGCGGATTCCGAATGTTTTTAGAATTTCGAGAGTGCGAAGCACGGAGAAATTCGTAGTCTCATTATGATTATTGCTTAATACAAATTAAAATGACAAGGGACAAAAAGTCTGTCAGAGCATGCTCGCATGCCGATGCAGATACAAAGGAGAGAATAAAACATGTTGCAGATCATTTTGGCATCGCAGTCTCCCAGAAGAAAAGAACTGCTCACACAGATTGGGTTGGATTTTGTTGTCTGTCCCAGTACCATAGAGGAAAATGTGAAAGACACGGATCCTGTGGAAGTAGTAAAAGAACTTTCCCGGCAGAAGGCAGAGGATGTGGCAGAAAAAGCAAAAAGCAATTATCACGGCAGGGATTCTCTTGTGATTGGAGCTGATACGATTGTTGTGTATGACAACAAAATTCTTGGTAAACCTGTAGATCAAGCGGATGCAGTCCGTATGCTGACGATGCTTCAGGGAAAAACACACAATGTATTTACCGGTGTTACTTTGATTTTTCATGAGGATACAAAAAAGAAAAAAATTACTTTTGCGGAGAAAACAGAGGTAGTGATGTGTCCTATGACTTCGGAAGAAATCAACTGGTACGTAAGTACCGGTGAGCCGATGGATAAAGCCGGGGCGTATGGAATTCAGGGATTCTGTGCCAGATTTATCCGGGAAATACGGGGAGATTATAATAATGTGGTAGGTCTTCCGGTAGGAAGAATTTATCAGGAACTGAAGAAACAGGGAGGTATTTTGTGATGGAAGAAAAAAAGTATCCAGGATATGTTCACCGGGTTCAATATTATGAAACAGATCAGATGGGTTGTGTGCATCATTCCAACTATATTCGATGGTTTGAGGAAATCCGCAGTGATTATCTTGCTTTTCTGGGTATGGATTATGACAGGATGGAAGAGGCCGGTATCATCAGTCCGGTGCTGACGATTCAGGCAGAATACCGAACCATGGCACGGTACGGGGAAACCGTGGATATTCAGGTAAAAGTGAAAAAATATAATGGAATACGTATCTGTTTGGAATATGAGATAAAAGATCATGATGAAAAAACGCTGCGCTGCCGGGGAGAAAGCAGCCACTGTTTTCTGAATCGTGAGGGAAAACCGGTATCTTTAAAGAAAGTTCACCCGGGATGGGATGAAATACTTCGAAATCAAATATTTAAGGAGGAAGAATAATGGCTGTTTATTTTGATGAGAAGAAGAAACTGTTTACCTTATCGACAGAGCGAACCACGTACCAGATGATGGTGGACAAGTTTGGAGTACTTAACCATATTTATTATGGTGAAAATGTAGGGCAGGAGGATATGAGTTATCTGCTGGATTACCGAGACAGTGGTTTTTCGGGAAATCCCTATGAGGCTGGAAATGAGAGAGAGTATTCTCTTGATACCAGACCACAGGAATACACCACAAACGGTGTAGGAGATTATAGAATCAACAGTGTAAGTGTGACCAATCCGGATGGAACGGACGCAGTGGATTTCCGTTATGAAGGATATACGATTTCCAAAGGGAAGTATCGTATACCGGGAATGCCGGCTCTTTATGGAGAGGAAAAGGATGCCGATACGCTTACAATACATATGAAAGATACAGTTACAGGACTTTTGGTAGATCTGTACTACAGTGTCTGGGAGAAACAGGATATTATTACCCGTTGTGTTAGATTTGAAAATGCCAATATAGATCCAATCGTTCTTACAAAGGCAGCATCCATGAATCTGGAACTGATGCAGGGCGAATGGGAAATGATTCATTTCCACGGAAGACACTGTATGGAACGTCAGTTTGAAAGAGTTCCTGTTATGCATGGAGTTATGGAAGTAGGAAGCCGCAGAGGTGCTTCCAGCCATCACAACAACCCCTTTGTGATCCTGTGTGGAAAAGAAACAACAGAAGATTTTGGACCTTGTTATGGGACAGCATTGGTATACAGTGGTAATTTTTCCATAGAAGTGGAAAAAGATCAGATGGGGCAGACCAGGGTCAGTGCAGGAATCCATCCTGACAGATTCTCATGGACGCTGGAGACAGGAGAAGAGTTTTACACGCCGGAGGCAGTGATGACTTTCAGTGGCGCAGGATTTGGCAAAATGACTTCGAATTTCCATCATACTATCCGGGAACATCTTTGCAGAGGTAAATACAAACATGAGAGAAGACCGGTACTGATCAATAACTGGGAAGCTACCTATTTTGATTTTAATAATGAAAAAATTCTGAAAATTGCAGAAGGAGCAGCCGAGTTGGGCGTTGAAATGCTGGTTCTGGATGACGGATGGTTTGGAAAAAGAGATGGTGATCTCAGTGGTCTGGGAGACTGGTTTGTCAATACGGAAAAACTGAAAGGCGGTCTCAAGCCGGTGGTGGACGGAGTAAACCGTCTGGGCATGAAGTTCGGTCTGTGGTTTGAGCCGGAGTGTATCTCAGAGGATAGTGAACTGTATCGGGCACATCCGGACTGGGCTTTGCAGATTCCGGGAAGAAAACCTTGCAGAAGCAGATATCAGCTGATTCTGGATATGTCCAGAGAGGATGTGCGTGAATATCTGTATGAAAGAATAACAGATATCCTGGACAGTGCCAATGTTGAATACGTAAAATGGGATATGAACCGTCATATCAGTGATGTGTATAGTGCGAAGCTGCCCAAAGAGCGTCAGGGTGAAGTAAGTCACAGGTATATGCTTGGACTTTATGATTTGCTGGAACGTCTGATTACCCGTTATCCGAATATACTTTGGGAAGGATGCAGTGGAGGCGGAGGTCGATTTGATTTGGGAATGCTTTATTATTATCCGCAGATCTGGTGCAGTGACGATACGGATGCCATGGAGCGGGTGAAGATTCAGTATGGTACTTCTTTTGCATACCCCATTTCCACAGTTGGTTCTCACGTGTCGGCAGTACCAAATCACCAGACGGGAAGAGTAACGCCAATCGATGCCAGAGGTGTGGTAGCTATGGCGGGAAGCTTTGGTTACGAGCTCGATCTGAATCTGCTGTCAGACGAAGAGAAAGAAGAAGTAAAAGAGCAGATTAAAACCTTTAAGAAATACTATCCGTTGACTCATGAGGGAGAATACTATCGGCTAACCAATCCATTTGAGAATCAGCTGTATGCAGCATGGGAATTTGTGGCACAGGATCAGAGTGAAGTGCTGATTCAGGGAATGCAGCTGCATGCACAGCCAAACAGCCCGTCCCAGCATATCCCGGTCAAAGGACTGGATCCGGAGAAAATGTATGAAGTGAACAGCGAAATGATAAAATCAGGTCGGGCACTGATGAGTGGAGGATTGAATCTGCCGCGGCAGGAAGGTGACTGCATGGCATTTGAGTTTTACATGAAAGCAATTTAGAATCATGCAACGAATCCACAATAAACAGGAAACAAATCCCATAGTATTTGTTTTTTTTCAGGAATATAATAAATTCAGTTATAAAAAGTGATGTGTGTAATAAGTTGTTAATACTGTAATGTATAAACACCCATTATACATACATTACTTTAATATATGAATTTATTATATATGCAGGGAGGTTTTTACAGATGAAAATTACTTTTATGGGTGCCGGAAGTACAGTGTTCGCGCGAAATGTTTTGGGAGATTGTATGTGTACACCTGCTCTTCGGGAAGCGGAGATTGCTTTGTATGATATTGACGAGAAACGTTTGAATGATTCGGAGATTATCCTGAGTGCAATCAACCGAAATGTTAATGAAGGACGTGCAGTGATTCGTACATATCTGGGTGTGGAGAACAGAAAAGATGCGCTTCGTGATGCAGATTTTGTTGTCAATGCGATTCAGGTGGGCGGTTATGAACCGTGTACGGTTACTGATTTTGAAATTCCGAAGAAATATGGTCTTCGTCAGACAATTGCAGATACATTGGGCATCGGTGGTATTATGCGTGCTCTCAGAACCATTCCGATTATGGAAGAATTTGCCCGTGATATGGAAGAGGTATGTCCAAATACATTGTTCCTGAATTACACCAATCCTATGGCTATGCTTACTGGATATATGCAGAGATACACAAAGATCCGTACCGTAGGTCTTTGCCACAGCGTGCAGGTTTGCTCTGAGAATCTGTTGAAAAAACTGGGTATGGAGGACAAGCTGGAAGGCAGACGGGAAACAATTGCCGGAATTAATCACATGGGATGGCTCCTGGAAATCTATGATAAAGATGGAAATGATCTTTATCCGGAAATCCGCGAACGTGCAGCTAAGATGAATGCAGAACAGAAACATGACGATATGGTTCGGTTCGAATACATCAAACATCTGGGATATTATTGTACAGAGTCCAGTGAACACAACGCTGAGTACAATCCGTTATTTATCAAATCTAAATATCCGGAGATGATCGAGAAATTCAATATCCCGCTGGATGAATATCCGCGCCGCTGTATCAACCAGATCAATGGATGGGAAAAGGAGAGAGAAGATATCCTGAAAGACGGAAAGATCACTCATGAACGTTCTAAAGAGTATGCTTCTTACATCATGGAAGCCGTTGTAACCGGAGTACCATATAAAATCGGCGGTAATGTATTGAATAATGGCCTGATCGAGAATCTTCCGGCGGATGCCTGTGTGGAAGTTCCGTGTATGATCGATGCCAATGGGGTAAATCCGTGCAGAGTAGGCAGACTTCCGGTACAGCTGGCAGCTATGAACATGACAAATATCAATGTACAGCTCCTTACGATTGAGGCAGCTGCAACCAAAGATAAAAATAAGATTTATCAGGCAGCTATGCTGGATCCACATACAGCAGCAGAACTGAATATCGATGATATCAAAGCTATGTGTGATGAACTGATCGAAGCACATGGTGATTATATGAAGATGTATAAATAAATGAAACTTAGGGGAAGATTGCACAGTCAGTCTTCTCCTTTTTCATAGATCAAATATCAAGATAAATCGGGTTCTTTCGATGATTCACGGGATAACCGTTACACTACATATAACTGTGCCACGCTTTTGGGAATGGGCATGGTGAAAAATCTCTGCGGGATTACAAGTATGCAGCGGATGACAGAAGTTATTAATGATGAGAACTGTATTCAGAACATTTCGTAAACATAAGACCACACTAATAAAATGTACCTATCAGCGCTGATTCTTCCGGTGGTGAATTGCTCAGCTGGAGACGTTATGCTTATAATGAAGAAGGCATTTTGCTGAATATTTTCTGTTATGAAGGCAGTGGGGAAGGAGTTTTGAACTTTGAGGAAGCTTATGACAGCTATGGTAATCTGACCAGACAAACTCGGCACACGGACCAATACATGGCAGTTATATAGTCAGCAATAATAAGAAGAGTTTTTAAAAAACAGACCGGACGAATATTTGTAAGTATCCATCCAGTCTGTTTTTTATAAGTTTAATGCTTTCTTTTTCCAATTTCCTTTTTTGTAGCAGATAAACGTAATGATTGCTCCGCACATCCAGGAAGTGAGCAGTGAAATCCAGATACTCTGGTACGCGCCGGTACGAAGTTCGGGTGTCCTGGTAAAGTACGCGATTCCGTAGGCAAGGGGGACTCGTATGATTACCGTAGTTACCACTGAGATCCACATGGGAGTTATGGTGTCTCCAGCTCCACGCATAACTCCGGAGAGGGATTGGGTAACAGCCATTGCTATGTATCCGACTGCGAGAATTCTCATCATATTGGCACTTAAGTTTACAAGCTCAGTTGTGTTTGTAAAAATTCCCATGAGATTTTTCCCGAATAGCAGGATCAGAGCTGTGATCACCGTGGAGGTACCGACTGCGATCAAAGTTCCCTGTCGGCTGCCCTGTTCCACACGGTCATAACGTCGGGCACCCACATTTTGTCCGGAATAGGTGGTCATGGTAGTTCCGAAAGAAAAATTCGGCATCATGGCAAATCCATCCACACGCATGATAATCACATTGGCGGCAATGACCAGCTCGCCAAAACTGTTAGTCAGAGACTGAACAATGATCATGGCAAGGGAAAAGATTGCCTGTGTCAGTCCGGAAGGAAGACCGAGCCGGATGATCGTCAGGGTATGGCGTCCGGAGATTTTCAGATAACCGATATTTAAATCAAAGATTTCTTTCATTTTATGGAGCCTTATGATGCAAAGGATGGAAGAAATTGCCTGGGCAATGACTGTCGCCAGAGCGACTCCGGCTACTCCCATATGAAAACCGGCCACAAACAACAGATCCAGTATAATATTGATGACAGTTGCGACCAGCAGGTAAACAAGCGCGGATACAGAATCTCCCAATCCTCTCAAAATACCGCAGAGAATATTATAATAAGCACATCCTGCAATTCCCATGATAATGATCATAAGATAGGAATCGCACCAGTCAATAATGCTGGAAGGTGTATTCAGAAGTTCCAGCAGGGGTCTGATACAGATGGAACCGAGTATCATAATAATTACCGACGCAATGGCGGTAAGAGTAATACAGTTACCGATGGTACGGGAAAGCTCCTGACGTTCTCTTGCCCCGAAATATTGGGAAACCATAACACCTGCCCCTACAGAGATTCCCATAAATAAAACCAGCAGCAGATTCAGGATCGGGCTGGCAGAACCTACAGCAGCAAGCGCATTATCCCCCACATATTTTCCTACAACGATGCTGTCAACAGTGTTGTATAGCTGCTGCGCGATGTTTCCGATCAGCATGGGAATGGTGAAAATTACGATTTTTTCCCATGGTTTGCCTTCCGTCATATCGGAAGGCGCAAATAGTTCTTTTATTGTCATAAGAAACCACACTCCTCTCAGTGACCATTCTATCATGAATTGATATCCTTGAATATACTCAGAGGCTATTTTTTTCTGGTTAAATGACAAAGTAAATGCAACTTTGTCAAAGTAAATGCAACAGGTACAGCCACATTTGGGAAAAATTAGAGAATGTGGCTGTATTTTTATGCTG
>SFQZ01000193.1 GCA_004562915.1 bacterium | reverse complement strand
GAATAATGATATGTCCCTATCCATTTTCTCCTCAAAGTAATGCATCAATCTTATGTTAAAATCCCACTTGTTCTGAGGATATGATCCATATCTTTTCTTCACATCACTCATTCTCTTGTTGGTAACATAGATTATTCCTTCCTTCATTTTATGTTTGTATGTCTGTTTCAATGGCTTCCAGACCGGAAAGCCCATCCGCACAGTGATCCACCTCATAATTTTCAAGGCGCAGGATCTGACATAATGCCTGCGCCATCCTTTTTTCATCTTCAACAAGCAATATTTTCATACTGGTACACCTCCACTATTATTTGATTATAACATAAAAGTTTAAAGAAACATTGAAAAAACTCTCTCTGCTATTTCGTATGGTTTTAGCTGACTATTTGCATAAAAAATACGCGTCGAGAAAACATAATTATATGCTTTCGCAACGCGCATTTGATCAGAGTATTTCATTTCGATTGACTGGAATCACAAATTATCCTCCGCCTGCACCCACGTGATTCCTACTACTTTTTTCCCATTGGAAAGACCGCTGTTTTTCATTCCGCTCTTAATGATCTTTTCCATGGAGTTGCAATCCAGCTTAATCGTAGAACTGTCTTCCAGTTCTACCAGACAGCATTGGCATCCCCTGTTTTCATGATCACACAACTGATATGCGGCTCCACGTTTCAGAGCCCCGATTCTTTCAAGCGCATCAACCGTCCGATAGACTGTTGCGATCCCGATTCCCGGATCTTTCTTCGCGGCGAGAATATATACTTCTTTACAGCAGCTGCAGCATTCGTTCAGAATAATATCAATTAATATTTTCCTTTGCTTTGTAATCCGAAACCCCTGTTTTCTGAGACACTCTATCGCATAGTCTTTTTTTATTTTATGATCTTCCATGGCAATGTCCGCTGCAGTGATTGCAATTTTGTCCGCACTGTAAGGATTTCCCGGCTTTTTTATCCTTAATCATGCTTCGTATAATCATTCCTACTACTCCCACAAGTAAAACAAATACGACTGCTGTTCCCATAAACTCTGTGCCTCCTTATTATTTATTGCAAATGATTCCTGTTATGCTCTTACTTTACCGGCTACGCTTTTCGGCACAGTAAGATTCTGGCTTTCCTTATAAGGACGGAACAACAGATACAAAAAGCAGGCAATGATGATAAATGCCACAACTGTCCCGATTCCAAATGTACCTGCCGTGATTAAAGTTCCAACCTGGTATACACACAGGGATGCTGCATACGCGAGAATCGTCTGATATCCTATGGCAAACCAGAACCATTTTACATTGTTCATCTCTCTTTTGATTGCTCCCATCGCAGCAAAACAAGGTGCACACAACAGATTAAAGATCAGGAATGAATACGCTGCCACTGCTGTCATAGATCCGGCAAGGCTTCCCCAGATCTCTGCTCCGTCTTCTGCCACTTCTCCAAATCCGTACAGAATACCGAATGTTCCGACTACATTTTCCTTCGCTACAAGTCCTGTAATTGCAGCCACTGCCGCTTTCCAGTCGCCCCATCCGAGCGGCGTAAAGATCCATGCAATGGCTGAGCCAAGGGCTGCCAGAATACTGTGATTCATATCCTCTACCATACCAAAGCTTCCGCTTTCGAATCCGAAGCTCTGCGCAAACCAGATAACAATCGTAGAGAGAAGAATAATCGTTCCTGCTTTTTTAATAAAGGACCAGCCACGCTCCCACGTACTTCTAAGTACATTCCCTACCGTCGGCAAATGATAAGCCGGAAGTTCCATCACAAACGGTGCCGGGTCCCCTGCGAACATTTTCGTTTTCTTCAAAATAATACCGGAGCAGATAATCGCAGCAATTCCAACAAAATATGCACTTGGTGCCACCCATGCAGCTCCGTCAAACAATGCACCTGCGATCAAAGCAATGATCGGGAGTTTTGCACCGCACGGAATAAAGGTAGTTGTCATAATTGTCATTTTACGATCTCTGTCATTTTCAATGGTTCTGGAAGCCATAACACCCGGAACGCCACATCCCGTACCGATCAGCATCGGAATGAAGGATTTGCCGGATAAACCAAATTTTCTAAAAATCCTGTCCATAATAAATGCGATACGTGCCATATATCCACAGCCTTCCAGGAATGCAAGGAAAAGGAATAATACAAGCATCTGAGGAACAAATCCAAGCACCGCGCCAACGCCACTGACAATACCGTCGACTAAAAGACCTGTTAACCAGTCCGCACAGCCGATGGATTCCAGACCAGTCTGTGCCGCAGGGATGATCCATTCGCCAAACAACGTATCATTGGTCCAGTCTGTCAAAATGGTTCCCACGGTAGTAACAGACACATAATAAACAATAAACATCACAGCTGCAAAAATCGGAAGTGCAAAGAAACGATTGGTTACGACGCTGTCGATTTTATCTGACACCGACATCTGTTTTTTTACACGTTTTTTATAACAATCTTCAATCATACTTCCAATGTAGTTATAACGTTCTCCGGTAATGATACTTTCCGCATCATCCTCCATCTCTTTTTCGCAGCTTACAATGTCTTCTTCGATATGATCGAGAAGTTCTTTCGCAAGATTCAGGCTTTCGCGCACTTTTTCATCCCGTTCAAACAATTTCACAGCATACCAGCGTTCCATACTTTCATCTACATGTCCCGAGATCGCTTCTTCAATATGCGCAATTGCATGTTCTACGCATCCCTCAAACTTATGCGCCGGCTGTACATTTTTCCCGCTTTTCGCAATTGCAACCGCCCTGCGAATCAGCTGGTCGATTCCTTCACCCTTAAGTGCGGAAATCTCAACGACCTTACAGCCGGTGTCTTTGGAAAGACGGTCGATGTCCAGTTCTTCTCCATTCTTTCTTACCAGATCCATCATATTTACAGCAATAATTACCGGAATTCCAATTTCCGTAAGCTGTGTGGTCAGATACAGGTTTCTCTCCAGATTCGTTCCATCGATGATATTGATGATCGCATCCGGTTTTTCACCGATCAGGAAATTTCTGGATACCACTTCTTCCAGCGTGTACGGTGACAAAGAATAGATACCCGGAAGATCCACCAGTATGGCTTCCTCGCCTTTCGTTGTATATCCTTTGATTTTTCCTTCTTTTTTCTCTACCGTTACTCCCGGCCAGTTACCTACAAACTGGTTTGAGCCGGTAAGTGCATTGAACAGCGTCGTTTTTCCACTGTTCGGGTTCCCTGCAAGTGCAATTTTGACTCTCATATTCTTCCCCTTTCCGATTATACACCGCAAATTATTTTTAGTTTTCCCTAACCTCTTCTCAAAAAAATAAGCACTATTGTACCTCTACCATTTCTGCATCCGCTTTTCTCAAGGACAGCTCATATCCCCGGACAGTTACCTCGATCGGATCTCCAAGCGGTGCCACTTTTCTTATGTAGATTTCCACATTCTTCGTAATTCCCATATCCATGATCCTGCGCTTCAGGGCACCCTCACCATGAATTTTCACGACCTTTACGGTCTGACCGCACTTTGCTTCTCTTAATGTAGCCACGTCTCATTCCCTCCTAAATCATAATCTTATTCGCCATTTCCTTGCTGATTGCCACCCTCGAATCTTTCACTTTCACAATCAGGTTTCCATTAATCTCTGATATAACGGTGACGAATCCGCCCATCACAAATCCCAGGCTTTCCAAAAAACGTCTGGTCTCATCCTTTCCTCCGATTTTTCTGATCTGGATCTCCCGACCGGCTTCAGCCATTGTTAACGGCATCATAATCCACCCGCTTTCACTGTCTAATAAAAATTATCAGTTATCTCTTACGAAAGTTAGTATATACTCACTTTAATTTCATGTCAATAACTTTAATTGGTAATTTTTTTCATTTATAGACAGCGTCTTTTCCATTCTGAACTTCCTTGACAAAAAAGTATGGATGATTATAAGTGCCCTATACCATCACATTGGGAATCCCACAAAAACCACATCATACCATCG